>JBBQSR010000226.1:0-6427 GCA_038234855.1 Ktedonobacterales bacterium
TGCGGCTGCACGAGCAATGCCACGCCCTTGGAACGCCGTCAGCACCGACCACCCCATCTCATAGATGTCTTCATCATGCCAGGAGTTTTCCCAGTAGCCTACCGACCCAACCGCCTCGCCGATGGACTCAAGGACAATGGCAAAAGCCCTACCAGTACCAGAGTTTGGCATCTGCAATTTGCGGGCGTGACGCTGGGTGGTATGCTCAGGGTTTTCGGGACCACCCAAATAACGGGTCATCTCCGGATCTCCCAGCATTTGCAGGTCGAGGGCGAGGTCGTCCTCGCACCATGGCCTGAGCCGCACGGCATGTTGATTGATCCCATTATTCGGTGACGTGCTGTGTGCTGACATGCTGCCCTCCTTTTGGGTGCTCCTCCACAGACCTCGCTGTCGGTAAGCCGGGTCCTATTTAGCGCTCTTGAATGTTATACAATATCCCCCGGTTCCTTGCACTTGTCAAGAGGCTGCAACGCGATATACGGCATTCATAGAGCTGCATTGCAAAACACGCGCTCAGCGAAACCTGGTTCGGCCTCTAATCCAGATGAAATACTGCGGGCAGCGTGTGCCACCATTCCGCCGCGCCACGTTCGGGCACGGGTTGCTGCATGGGTTCCGTCAGGGCCCACCAGGCTTGCGTGGTGGGGTCTGCCGCCATGCGTGCCATATCAGCGGCATAGTCGTCACCGCTGTATTCGTAATAGGCGAAGAGCAGGGTGCCATAGCGAAAAATGCTGTAGTTGCGGAGGTTGCAGGCGTAGATCATCGCCAGCACCTCCGGCCATGCGGCGGCGTGCAGGGCCTCATACGCGGCGATTTGGTCGGGGTTAAGGGCGATCACCTGGCCGAAGCGTTGCATCTAAGGGTGCTCCTGTTGCCAGACTGGGCCATGCGGGTACGCATAGCGAGCTAGCGTCGCGGGATAGAGATCCATACTATACCCTGGCTGCGTTGGCATGACATAGTGCCCCTGCTCGATGATGGCCGGATGCAGAAAATGTTCGTGTAAATGCGGGGCGTACTCGCACATGCGGCCATCGAGCGAACCGCTCACCGCGATGTAGTCAAACATCGCCAGATGCTGCACATATTCACAGAGGCCGATGCCGCCCGCGTGGGGGCACACGGGCACGCCATATTTGGCCGCCAACAGCAAGATCGCCAGCACTTCGTTGACGCCGCCCACGCGGCAGGCGTCGATCTGGCAGACCCCAATGGCATGGGCCTGGAACAACTGCTTGAAGATGACGCGATTCTGCACCATCTCGCCCGTCGCCACGCGGATGGGCGCGATGGCCCGCGCGATGGCGGCATGGCCCAGTACATCATCGGGGCTGGTCGGCTCTTCGAGCCAATAGGGATCGAAGGGGGCGAGATCGCGCATGCGCGTGATGGCCTCGTCCACATCCCACACCTGGTTGGCATCCAGCATCAAGATGCGGTCGGGGCCGATCTCTTCGCGCATGATGCGGGCACGGGCCACGTCGCGGTCGCCACCGACCTTCAGCTTGAAGTGTTGCCAGCCCCGCGACAGGGCGTCGCGGCACTGGTGGCGCAGCGTCTCGTCGCTGTAGCCCAGCCAGCCCGCCCCGGTGGTATAGGCCGGGTAGCCACGCGCTGTCAGTTCAGCGATGCGCGCGGCCCTGGTCGGGGCACGTTGGCGCAAGAGGTCGAGGGCTTCCTGGGGCGTGAGGGCGTCAGTGATGTACCGAAAGTCGATGCAGCCCACCAATTGCTCCGGCGACATCTCGGCCAGCAATTGCCAGAGGGGTTTGCCCATCTGTTTCGCCCACAGGTCCCACAGCGCGTTGACGATGGCGGCGGTGGCCAGATGGATGACGCCCTTTTCGGGACCGATCCAGCGCAGTTGGCTGTCGCTGGTGAGCCGCCGCCAAAAGGTCGGCCAATCCATGACGATCTCTTCGAGGGTATGGCCGATGACGATGGGCGCGAGCGCGCTGATGGCCGCGCCGATCACCTCCGTACCCCGTCCGATGGTAAAGGTCATGCCATAGCCCGTCAGTGGCCCGTCCGTTTGCACGCAAACATACGCTGCCGAGTAGTCAGGGTCGGGATGCATCGCGTCGGAACCCGCCAGCGACTCTGATGTCGGGAAACGCAGGTCATAGGGCGTAATACTACGGATGGTGGTCATAGGCGTGGCGTTCTCGTTTCTCTGGCGGTGTGCGCTGGACTGCTGGATTAGGGATGGGTGCTGGCCCGCGCAGATTTGCTGGCCAGCACCCGGCGCGTCAGTACACCTCGAACTCCGCGAATTGCAGTCGGTAATAGTTGCTGTCATACGGGTTTGGGCGCAGGTTCGTGCCCTGCACACGCACATATTGCGCGGTCTGGCTGGCAAAGGTGAAGCTCTGCACACCGCTGGGCAGGGCATACCCCGTCTGCGTCACCACGGTCGTCCAGTTCGTGCCGTCATTCGACACGGCGATGGTGAAGTCGATGGGGAAGCCATACCCCGTGCTGGTTCCGTCATCGCGCGGATACAGATCGACACGGCTAAAGGATTTGGCTGCGCCAAAGTTCAGCGCGACCCATTCCGTGTGGTTGGTGCCGGTGCTGTTGCTGCTGGTCCAGCCGTAGTCGCCGCTGACGGAGTGGCGCTGCCCATCGTTGACCTTGGCTTTCGCCCAATCGCTGCTGCCGACATCGCTGCTGGCCGTCACCGTCGCGCCGCTGGCGAAGTTGGTGCCGCCACTGCCGCCGCTCCCATTGTCAAAGGCATCGACCTCGATATAGTTGTTGGTGGAGGCGGCGTTGCGGTCACTGCGCACGACGATCTTGAGGGTGTGCGAACCGCTGCTGAGGCCATTCTTGGTGTAGAGCGCTCGCACGCCCCAGGTTGATGCATAGCAATCGACGGTCGCGTCAGCCGTGCCGCTGCCATCCAGGTAGACATCGGCCTTGCCATGGTCTTGGCCGCTGACGCCGTACCACGTGACCCCCGTACCGGTGAAGCTATATTGCGCGTAGCTGCCCGCCGTGGTGGTGTAGTGATCCGTGCCGCCGTAATAGGCGCTGTTGGCGATGGTGTTCCAGGTGCCGGTGTAGTTGACGCTGGCGCTGGTGTCGTCGGTCTTGGGCGGCGCGGTCGCGACGGTGATGATGCCCAATGCATCGACCTCGACGAAATTGTTGGTGGCAGCGGCGTTGCGGTCGCTGCGCACGACGATCTTGAGGGTGTGCGATCCGCTGGTCAGCCCAGTTTTGGTATAGAGCGGCTCTTGGGCGCGCCATGAGGTGTCGTAGCAGTCGATGGTCGCGTCGGGCGTGCTACTGCCATCCAGATAGACATCGGCCTTGCCGTGGTCGGTGCCCGCGACGCCGTACCACACGACGCCCGTGCCGGTGAAGCTATATTGGGCATTGGCCCCGGCGACGGTGCTGTAATGGTCCGCGCCACCAGAGTACGCGGCGTTGCTGATGGTGCTCCAGGTGCCGCTATAGGTCGCGCTGCCATCCTCGACCCGCGTGCCCCGACGCGCGGCCTTCAGCGCCTTGAGCTGGTTCAGCGTCGCGGTGCCGATGAGGGTGTCTTGGTATGCTGAGGCGTTGTAGGTAAAGGCCCCCCGCTGGGCGGCGATGTTGGTGGCGTAGTCGATGACCGCGCTATCCGAGAAGCTGGGGGAGGGACTGCCGCTGGTGAGCACCCAATTGTTGTTGTCCATGGCGATGAGCGTCTGCCATTGGGTGCCGCCCTCGCCCGAATAGCGGCTGCTGGGCAGACGCGACAGATCGACCGATTCCCCCGCAGCGTAATCCTCGATGCCCTGGCCCGTCGTTGAGTTCCAGGTCCCCTGACCCTTGAAGTTGAAGGTGACGAGGCGGTTGGCGTTGCCCGACCGCAGGGCATTGGCATAGGTGGTGAAATTGTACTTGCTGCCATAGCCGCCGTCGAAGCAATTATCGACCCACCAGCCGTCGAGCTTGGTGCCGTAGCGATTGCCGATCTCCGTGACGAGGTCATATTGCAACTGCGCGAAGGCGGATGGGTTCGAGTTCCACTGGCTCGCCGTCTGCCACGAGGGGTCCTCGCTGGTGGCGATGGAGGGATAGTAAAACATCAGCTTGATGCCGAGCGGATGGATGGCGTTGTAGATGTCGCTATACAGGTCGCGCGTGCAGGTGCGGCCAGAGATGACCGAGTCCAGCTTGGCGCTGGGGAAGGCGAAATATTGCTGGGCATGCGAGATAGTGACGAGCAGACAGCCCGCCCCAGCGTCGCTCAACTGCTGGGCGAGCGTACTGACATTGAAATTATTGACGCCGGTGCAGTACGCCGCAGGGCTGCCCCCCGTGCTGGGGATGGATTGCGAAGTCCAGTGCATGGCGACACCGTAGCCCGCCCGCGCCATCCAGTCGGTCGAGACGACGGGGTTCGCCCGCGCGGCCTGGGGCCGATGGGTGATGACCAGCATGGATGATAAAACGAAGATGCCGACGAGCGCCAGGCACAGACGGCGTGCCCAGGTGGTCGCAAAGGTGCGCGTCAAACGTGTCATGAAACATTCCTCCTCAAGTTGAGGTCACGGCGAGCCATCATTGCTCGCCTGCTTTCATAGCTACACGACTTCCTTGATCCCTGCCCACGACAGGGACCGCGCGGGGTGAGAGATCGCTCTTGCCGCCCCTAGTCGGGCGGGTTGGTCACGAAACAGGCCACGCGCTGCTCGGGCTGGGCGCGCATGGGGATGAGCGGCGGCGTCTCGCGGCGGCAGCGTTCGGTGACGAGCGGGCAGCGCGACGCGAAGGCGCAGCCCGGCGGCGGATTCAGCGGGCTGGGGATCTCTCCTTTCAGCTCAACGGGGGCCGCGCCACCCACCCAGCGCGGACGCGGCACCGACTGCAACAACGCCTGGGTATAGGGATGCTGCGCGCTGGCGAAGATTTGCGGCGCGGGGGCAGTTTCGACGATCTTGCCCAGGTACATCACCGCCACCGCGTCGCTCACATAGCGCACTGCCCGCAGATCATGCGAGATGAAAAGGTAGGTCAGGTGCAGTCGCGTCTGCAATTCGCGCAACAGGTTCAGCACCTGTGCCTGAATCGAGACATCCAGCGCCGAGATCGGTTCGTCAGCGATGATGAGTTCGGGGTTGGTCGCTAGGGCGCGGGCGATGCCGACGCGCTGGCGCTGCCCGCCGCTGAACTCGTGCGGGTAGCGATTGGTCAGGTCGGGGTTCAGCCCCACCATCTCGCAGAGCGCCGCCACGCGCGCCGCCAGTTCGCGCTTGGTGGCCAGCTTGTGGATGAGCAACGGCTCGCCCACGGTGAAGCCGACCGTCTGGCGCGGGTCCAGCGAGGCATACGGGTCCTGAAAGATGATCTGCATGCGCTGGCGCAGGGGCCGCAACTGCCGCGCGGGCAGCGTGCAGAGGTCCTGTCCCTCGAAGAGGACTTGGCCGCTGGTGGGCTTGACCAGTTGCAGCACCGAACGGCCCACCGTCGATTTGCCGCTGCCCGACTCGCCGACCAGCCCCAACGTGGTGCCGCGCGGGATGTCGAAGTCCACCCCATCCACGGCCTTGACTTGCAGGCGACCGCCCCATGGCAGCGCCCCCCGCGCCGGACCAGGATAGTACGTCTTCAGGCCCTGCACGCGCAGGAAATCTGGTGCTGGTTGCGTCATGCCGCCACCTCCTGCCAGTGCCAGCAGGCGGATTGCTGCCCCGGTGCCACCTGCACCAGCGGCGGCTCTTGCTGGCGGCAGACCTCCGTCGCCAGCGGGCAGCGCGGCGCGAAGACGCAGCCAGCGGGCAGATGCGCCAGATCCGGCGGCAGACCGGGGATGGCGCGCAGCGGTGTGTCGCGGTCCTGCGTGGCGTCGAGGGTGGACCCCAACAGCCCGCGCGTGTAGGGGTGGCGTGGCTGGGTAAAGACCGCCTCAGTGGGGCCGCTCTCGACCTCGCGCCCGGCGTACATCACCACCACGCGGTCGCAGATCTCGCCGACGACGCCGACATCATGAGTGATCAGGACGATGCCCGCGCCCATCTCAGCGCGGAGGCCCAGCAGCAGATTCAGGATCTGCCGCTGCACCGTCACATCCAGCGCGGTGGTCGGTTCGTCGGCTAACAGTAAGTGGGGATTACAGGCGAGCGCCGTGGCGATCATCACGCGCTGGCGCATCCCCCCCGAAAACTCGTGGGGGTGCTGGCGCATGCGGCTGGCGGGCGAGGGGATGCCCACCAGATCCAGCAATTCGATGGCGCGTTGGCGGGCCGCGTCACCCGACATCCCCAGGTGAATCGTCAGCGGCTCCATGATCTGCCGCCCCACCGTCATCGTCGGGTCCAGCGCGGCCAGGGCATCTTGGAAGATCATCGCCACCCGTTCGCCCCGGATGCGCCGCATCTCGCCCTCGCTGAGCGGCACCAGGTCCAGGTCATCGACGCGGATCTGTCCC
>JBBQSR010000227.1:0-6413 GCA_038234855.1 Ktedonobacterales bacterium
AGCTGTCATGTGCGGCGGTCATGTGGGCACCCCCCATCTGCATCATGGCCATGATCTTGGTCATGCAGCCCAGATACCGCGTATTTGCCAAACCCCCCATGGCTTGGAGGCGCGTCATGATCGCCATATGCATGGTGGTCATGGTATCAGGCATAGACACCATATTTCCCATCCCGTTGAGCGTCATGGCGTGCAGCATGTACTCCATATGGTCCGTGTGGATCAGATGGAGCACGTTGCTATCACTATAGGGACAGGGGGCGTCCTCCACTGTGGCACCGTGTTGGGGGGGCATGGTTTGCGCAGGCATGACTGTTTGAGCGGAAACGCTGGTGGTGCCAATGGCAAAGGCAAACACGAGCGCACAGGCACTGACACACAAAGACGTCGCGAATTTCGGTCTCATGACGGGCATCTTCTTTCTCGTTCTTCCATGACCGAGCCAGCACCTGCGTGGCTCGGCGCAGCGCGGCTACCCATTGCAACCGCTCCTTTGATAGTGATAGAAGCGCAGGCGAGTACGGCAAAGCGTGCTGGCAGCGGCTACGCTAACCGTTGCCCCTGACGCGGCTGAATTGCTGGCCGCCGTGCCAGATGGGCATCCTTGCTATTCCACGAGACAGCGCAACAGCACGGGAAAAGCCCATCCACCCCCAAGGAGGAGTCCCCAGGCCCCCAAGACGAGTAGATGCGGACCAGGAAGCGCCCCCAGTCGCGGGAGGGTAGTGAAGGGCGATGGTAACGGGAAGGTGCTTGGCCGTGCCAAGGCCTCTAGGCGCGCAGCGAGGTCTTGACCATCGCTGAGGTGGGCCGAGCCGACGAGCAGCGAAGGATCTGCTGCCTGGGACAGGATGGTGAAGAGCGCCTGAGCAAGGGCACGGGTCGAGGTGACTTGTCGCGCGTAACGGTCGGCCACTAACTCCCCGTGCAGATGCAGCCGTGCGGCCAAAGCATGCAGCCCGCTGGAGGGCAAGAAGATATTCCCCACTAGGCTCCACAGGAGCCGCCGAAGCGGGTCGCGGCGCAGGCGATGCGCCTCTTCATGTGCGATGGCCGCGCGCAAGGCTGGCAGTGGTAATAGGGCGATGATGCCCGTGCTGAGGTAGATGCGTGGCCGCCACCAACCAGCGCACAGCGCGATTGGGGTGGTATCACAGAGCACGTACAGGTAGCGACGGTCAACGAGATCCGCGAGCCCCGCATACACCGCCTGCGGGCAAGGACGACGGTACCGCCAGAGATGGCGGAGCGCCAGGCGCTCACGCATGAGGCGGCGCAGGCTCGCCCCCATGGCCAGCAAAAGGCCCGCCAAGGCCAGCGCTGCGACCGCATGAAAAGCTGGCCACCAGGCAGGCATGGACCCCATGGCATGCCGGATGGAGGCCAGCCACAGCGGAACCGCCACCAAGAGCAAAATAGGCAGCATTCGGTGCGGGCGAGCCATCACGCGTCCTCCTCTTTGGCCATGAGCCGCTGGAGGGCCGCGAGGTGCTCTGGCGGTGCGTCTCGCACGGCGGCGACGAACTGCGCAATGGCGACATCGCCATATTCTGCGAGCAGGTGCGCGATGACACTCCGCGTGACCTGGCCTTCGAGTACGGCACGGGTATACACCGGGCGGTAGACATGCGTGCGCCTCACCAATGTGCGACTGAGCAAACCCTTCTCAACGAGACGATTCATCACCGTTTGCACCGTCTTGTAGTTGGCCGTTGGCCCCAACGCTGCACAGACCTGACCAATGATCGCAACCGTGGTAGGGGATGCGGACGTCAGATCCCACAGGGCATCGAGGATGCTCGCTTCGAGCGGACCCACCACCCGCGCGGTGCCCGCTTCATCGAGCCGAAACTGGTGAATGGGTGCCACGTCTTCGGGCATATCGCATCGCTCCTCTCTGCAACAATCGCGCCCACGCTCGTGATGGCCGCAGGTCAGCTTTTGACCGTAATCGCCCTATGCATCCCAGCGTCGTAATGGCCCGAGAACATGCAGCCGAATTCTAGCGTCTGTGTCATGCCCATCCCTGGCATCGAGGTATCGCCCTTGAAGGTGTAATCGAGCGTCTTCGTCTCACCCGCCCCAAGCATATCGATCATGGCAAGGGCCATCTTGTCTGCGTCGTCCATCGACATGCTGCCCATGTGGTCCATCTGGGGCATGATCATGAATTCGTGGGCACTCTGACTGGTGTTCTTGACGACGAAATGGTACACCTTCCCAGCGGTGAATTGGGACTGCGAGGTCGTGATGGCGAAATTGCTGAGGGTAATCTGCACGGTCCCATTCTCCCCTGACGCACTGCTACCCCCGCACGCGGCGAGGAAGAGCGACGCCCCCAACACCAGACCAACGACATATCGGCGCATGAGCAGGAAACTCCTTCATGAATAGTGAAGATGCGGAACGACGTGTCCCGTATCCCTTACACATTGTAAGATATGGAGGCAATAGCATCACCCATCTGGCAGGGGGCTGCTCTGGCAGCCACCGCATCGTCTTTCCGGCCCTCCCTGGGGCGGACTCATCAAAGGATGGAGCGTCCTCTTGACGTGAGCGGATACGAGCACAGGGCGACCACTATCTTCCATTGTGGAAGATAGTGGTCGCCGCGCCATCTGTCAGCCAGCACTGCGATTGTGACGATGGCGTGAGGCGTTGATAGGGTCTTGTGATCGCGGTGTGTGCGTGGGGGCATATCCTCAGAGTGCGCTAGGGACTTCCCCTCATGTGGGGGAGGGTCATCATGGGCTGTTCATGGGGTGCGAGGGCCAGCGGAAGGAATGACGTCGATGATGTGGCCTGGTCCTGGGGCGGCATGGCGATGATGACCCCCGCGATCCTCTTGCTGCGACGGGCTCCCCTTGACGGGCGATCGTAAGATCTTCATATACCCCCTCCCAGGGGGTAGGGAAAGAAGGGATGCATCGATGAAAGCCGAAAGCAGCGACGTGCTCAAACGTCTCTCCTATATCGAGGGGCACCTCGGCGGGGTCCGCAAGATGATCGAATCCGATCAGTATTGTGTCGATATCTTGCGGCAGACCTACGCAGTGCGTAAAGCCATCGAGAAGATGGAGGCGTTGATCCTTGAGCAGCATCTGCACAGTTGCGTCCCTGAAGGCATCAAGGAAGGTCGCGAAGATCAGGTCATCGACGAACTCATGCAACTCTACAATCTGGCGGGGACCCGCTAGCCTAGGTGAACGATATGATGATAACCACTCCTGATGCCACGCCCGCGACCCTGCAATTGCAGGTCGGCGGGATGACGTGCGCCTCGTGTGCATTGCGCGTCGAGAAGGGCCTCAAAAAGGTCCCCGGCGTTGCCGATGCCGCCGTCAATCTGGCGACCGAGCGCGCCACGGTGACCTATGACCCCACGCAAACGGCCTTGACGGAACTGGTCAAGAAAGTCGAGGCGACGGGGTACACGGCGACGCCCGTGATCGCTGAGCCAGCAGCAGCGCTGGCTACCCCCCCCAGCGGGGAGGCCATGACGGAACTCGCCATCATGGGGATGACGTGTGCGAGTTGTGTGCGGCGCGTCGAAAAGGCGCTGAGCAAAGTGCCGGGGGTCAGTCTCGCCAACGTCAACCTTGCGACTGAGCATGCAGCCGTTACCTTCGATCCCACTGTCGCGGGTTTGAACGATCTCATTGGGGCTGTCGACAAAGCTGGCTATGGCGCAACGGAGATCCTGCCGGAAGCGGATCGCGTTGACGATGATCTTTCCGCCGCTGTGGCCCCCGATGCCGAAACGCTGCGTCGGCAAACTGACTTGGCGATGCGGCAGCGCAAGCTGCTGATTGGCGTCAGTCTGACACTTCCGGTGCTTTTTTTCAGCATGTTTGCCATGAACCGATTTCCCGGTGAGAATTGGCTGCTGCTGGCGTTGACGGCCCCGGTGTGGGGCTACGTCGGCTGGGACTTTCATCACACTGCCTGGCGGGTGCTGCGCCACTTTGGCGCGAACATGGATGTCTTGGTCAGCCTGGGTTCCACCGCCGCCTTCCTCATGAGCATCGTGGCGACCATCGCCCCCCAGGTCGTCGGTGATGTCACCTTCTATGACACGACTGCCCTCATCATCACCCTCATCTATTTGGGCAAGTACCTCGAAGCCTTGGCGAAGGGGCAAGCGACCGATGCCATCCGCAAGCTAGCGGGGTTGCGGGCCACGGTCGCCCATGTCATCCGTAATGGCCAGGAAGTGGATATCCCCGTCCAGCGCGTGCGCGTCGGTGAAGAGTTGCTGGTACGCCCTGGTGAGAAGATCCCCACCGATGGGGTCGTCCTCTCTGGTGCCTCTGCCGTCGATGAAGCCATGCTGACTGGCGAGAGCTTGCCTGTCGAGAAAGCGGCGGGCGACGTGGTCATTGGCGCGACCATCAACAGCACGGGTGCGCTCCGCATGCGTGCCACCAAAGTCGGCAAAGATACGATGCTCGCGGGCATTATTCGTCTGGTCGAGCAGGCCCAGGGATCGAAAGCGCCCATCCAGCGGCTGGCCGACACCATCGCGGGCGTCTTCGTCCCAGCGGTGCTGGGCATCGCGGCCCTCACGCTGGTGGGCTGGACCCTCGCGGGCGCGTTCGGCTGGCATCCGCCGATGGTGGGGATGCCTGGGATGCTCGACCTCGCCGCGAAGCCGTGGATCACCGCCCTGGTGGCGTCCATCGCGGTGCTGGTGGTGGCGTGCCCCTGCGCGTTGGGCCTGGCAACGCCAACGGCCATCATGGTGGGCACCGGGCAGGGCGCGGAATCTGGCATCCTCATCAAGGGTGGGGCCAGCCTAGAACGGCTCGAAACCGTGACGGCGGTGGTGCTGGACAAAACCGGCACCATCACGCAGGGCAAACCCAAACTCACGGATGTGCTCCTCACCGCTGACGCTGCTTTCACAGAAGCCGACCTGCTCCGCTGGGTCGCCGGAGCCGAAAACGCCTCGGAGCATCCCCTGGCGCGAGCTATCGTGGCTGGTGTGCAGCAGCGCGGCGTCATCCTGCCCAACGTCACCGAGTTCGTCGCCATTCCGGGTGGGGGCGTGCGAGCCACCGTAGAAGGCCACGCGCTCTTCATTGGCACCCGCAAACTGCTGGGTGCGCAGGGCATCGCCAGCGGCAACCTGGAAGATGCCGCGCAGGTGCTGGAAGCGGCGGGTAAGACGGCCATGTTCGTCGCGGTGGAGGGTGCCCTCGCGGGTATCATCGGCGTCGCGGACACGATCAAGGCAGGCTCGACCGAGGCCATTGCCCAGTTGCAAGCGCAGGGCATCGCGGTGTGGATGTTGACGGGCGACAATCGCCGCACCGCCGAGCGCGTCGCGGCGGAGGTGGGCATCCAACCGGAACACGTGCTGGCTGAGATCTTGCCGGGTGACAAAGCCGCCCAGGTGACGCGGCTGCACGATGCGGGGGCCGTGGTCGCTTATGCAGGCGACGGCGTCAATGATGCCCCAGCCCTTGCCAGCGCGGATGTGAGCATCGCGATGGGCACTGGCTCCGACATCGCCATGGAGGCGGCAGACATCACCCTGGTCAAGGGGAACCTGCGCAGCATCGGCACCGCCGTGCGGCTCTCGCATGCCACCATGAACATCATTCGCCAGAATCTCTTTTGGGCCTTTGGCTACAACGTCGTCTTGATTCCCTTGGCCATCGCCTCGCCGGCGGTGCCCTTCCTGCGCGAGCAAGCGCCGATCTTCGCGGCTGCCGCGATGGCGCTTTCCTCCGTCACTGTGGTCAGCAATTCGCTCCGTTTGCGCCGCTTCTTGAAGACGGTGTAGCGGGACGCTGCTGGCAGACCTCATGTGGGGTCTGCGTATAGATTCGTCAAACATCTGGGGACCACCGTCCCCACCAACGAAAGGAGCCATTCCTCATGGCACCCGCTCAGACCATCACCCTCTCCGTCCCCGACGTCTCGTGTGAGCACTGCATCAAGACCGTCAGCGGCGCGCTTGGCAACCAGCCCAGCGTGCAGGACGTGAACGTGGACCTCGATACCAAGACCGTCACCTTCGCCTATGATCCGTCACAGGTCTCGCTCGACACGCTGGAAACCGTGCTCGATGACGCGGGCTACACCGTCGCCAAGTAGCCGCGTGGCCCTGGGGGAGCCGAGCTCTCGCAGGGCCACGTGTCGTATACGCGTGCCTCCTGCGGCGGTGCCCGATGGGAAAGCCCATTTGCCGACAGGCCGCCCCATCGGTCACTGTGCCCAAGGAGGATCAGTATGAAAACCGTCACCATGCCCATTGGCGGCTGCAACTTTGCCAGTTGTGGCCGCACTCTCGAAAAGCATCTCGCGACGTACACAGGCATCGCGGCAGTCAATGCGAATTATGTGACCCAGACCGCGACGATCACCTACGATGACGCCCACCTGAGTGCCGCGCATCTGCGCGATCT
>JBBQSR010000228.1:0-6355 GCA_038234855.1 Ktedonobacterales bacterium
GATCCAGCAGTTCCTGGAGGGTGACGGTCTTCGCTTGCTCGTCAGACTCGATCACATCGTCGAAGAGTTCGGTCTTGGTGGTCAGCAACTTGTCGATCTTTTCCTCGATGGTATCGACCGTGCGGAACTGCACCACCTGCACCGTCCGCTGCTGGCCGATGCGGTACGCGCGGTCGGTCGCCTGGTTTTCCACCGCCGGATTCCACCAGCGGTCGTAGTGGATGACCGTGCTGGCGGCGGTGAGCGTGATGCCAAAGCCCGCCGCGCGTAGGCTCAGCACGAAGACCTTGATATTCGGGTCCGACTGGAAGGTGCGCACCAACTCTTGCCGATTGCGCGTCTGTCCGTCCAGGTACAGCGAGGGGATGCCCGACTCTTTCAGATAGCGTTCGATGATCTTGCACATCTCGGCATATTGGCTGAAGACCAGGATCTTGTCGCCCGCGTCCAGCCGCTCGGCCAACTCTTCCTTGAATAGCTCGAATTTGCCCGAGCGCCCGTGCAGTTCCTGCGTCGCCACGCCATCGGTCAGCAGCGCGGGATGGCAGCAGATCTGTTTGAGCTGCGTCAGCGACGCGAGGATCGACATGGTCAGCGCCACATTGCCGCCGCGTGCTTGTTCCAGCACACGTTCGCGGCCCTCCCCAGCGATGCGGGCATATTCCTGGCTCTGCTCGCGGGTCAGCTTGCATTCGCGCGCGACATAGATCTTGGGCGGCAGATCCTTGGCGACCTGCTCTTTCATGCGACGTAGCACGAAGGGGGCGATCTTGCGCTTCAATTCATCCGAGACGCTACCGCTCTTTTCGCGCATGATGGGTCCCTCATAGTCGCGGCGAAAGCGCGCCTGACTGCCCAGATACCCCGGCATGAGGAAGTCGAAGAGTGCCCACAGTTCATCCAACCGATTCTCGATGGGCGTGCCCGTCACGGCCAGCCGATGCCGCGTCAGCAATTGGCGACAGGCCCGCGCCGTGTCGGTGATGGGGTTCTTGATCTTTTGCGCTTCGTCCAGGATGACGTAGTCCCACGACTGGCGTTGCAGATAGCCCATGTCGCGCCGCAGCGTCTCATAGGTCGTCACCAGCACATCGGGCGGGTCGTCCAGCAGCCGTTCGCGGTCGGTGCCGATGTAGCGCACCACCCGCAGCCCCGGCGTGAACTTCGCCGCCTCATCGATCCAGTTGTCGGCGCATGAGGTCGGGCAGACGACCAGGGTGGGGTCGGGGTGCTCCGCGTCGGGGTGCTCTTTGCCATATTGCAGCAGCGCCAAAACTGAAATGGTCTTTCCCAGCCCCATATCGTCGGCCAGCACACCATTGAGGAAGTAGCGGCGGAGGAAGGCCAGCCAGCGGTAGCCTTCGACTTGATATTCACGCAGGGTCGCAGTCAGCCCTTTCGGCAGCTTAATGGGTTCGATCTTCTTGAAGCCTGCGAGGTCGGCCAGGAATTTCTGGAAGGCGGCGCTTTCGTCGATCTCGGCGGCGTCCAGCAGGGTGCGGCGCGCTTCGTCGCCCTGGCCGGGGGCCACGCGCAGCCGTCCGTGGTCATCGCGCCGCGCGCCCAGTTTGCGCTCGACGTCATCGATGGCGTCGTGCAGCTTGCGGTCGGCCTTGCGGTCGATGGGTATCCACACGTTGCCGCGCCGGATGTAGCGCGTGTCGGGGGGCAGCCCCGCGACCTCGTCCTGGGTGAATTGCTGGCCCGCGCCACGATAGGCGACATCGACGGCCAGCCAGCCCTCGGCGTCCATATCCAGCACGCTGACGGGTTCCAACGCGGCGGTTTCGACCCGCGCGGCCTTGACCTCATCGGAGGTGACGACCTTGCCCGCCCGGCCCAGTTGCTTGATCTGCTTCGCCAGGAAGAAGGGGATGGCGTCGCCTTGCAGCGCCAGATTGCCAGTGATGAAGGGCTGCACATCAGGCGCGACCTCGGCGGGGGCCATGTAATAGGTCTTGCCCTGACGCACCCAACGCGGTCCCGTCGTCTCGGGCGGCGGGGTCGCATTGCCGCGCCGTCCCTTCGCGGGCACGGGTGCCGGGGGCGGCGCGATCTCGTCGGTGCGCAGCCGCACCCGGCCATCGGCGCTGACGACATGCGTCTGCACCGTCAGCGCATCCGCCCCATCGAAATCGACGCCGAATTCATATTGCAGCGCCCGCTTTTCCGCCAGCTTGATGGCGCGGGAATTGGCGGATTCGCTGACGCGCGGCGGGGGAGGCGGCGCTGCGGTGCCGTCGGTCACGGCGGCGGCGGGCGCGGCATCAGCGATGGCGCGGAGGGCACGCAGCGTCTCGGGGATCTGCGTTTCTTCTACGGTGATGGCGGTCGCGCGTTGTGTGCGCCGCCATTGGTCGTCGGGCAGCGCGGGGGCGATGGCCGCGATGACGCGCTGTGCCTCGTCGCTGAGCTTGTGTTGCCCCTCGCTGGTGCGCACGCGCCCACGCGCGGCATCGAGCGCCAGCACCGCCACGGTCGTGGTGGGGTCAGCCTCGGAGGGGATGGCGAGCGTGATGGTGAGGGCGTCGCCCTCCTCCGAGGCATCGACGCTCGCCACCAGATCGGTCGTTGGAGTAAAAATGCGGGAGATAAATCGTTGCCACCGGCCCACGGTCCTTGCTTCCTCCTCCGCTCAGCCGCAGCCCCCGCGAGACAACGCCGCCCCGTCGACCACCTGCCCCACAGGGCACGCCGCCGGAAAGGTCATCTCACAATGGTGACGCCAAGCCCTGTGCCCCCCACGGGGCATGCTTCCTCAACCTTCGCCCCACCGCTGGCCGGGGAGGGACACAGATTCTCGCCTTTCTAATGTAGCACAGGGAACAACAGGTTCAGCGCCCCCTAGGCCATCTGGCATGACCCAAATGGGTGCAAACGGGACGCAGCCGAAGACGAAAGCCACGAAATTCCCCGAAGAACACGAGAGGAAGGAACATGACGGCAACGACCCTTCATCCTCAATATTTTCGTGCCTTTCGGGGAATTTCTGATTTTCGTGTTCGAACCCCCCCCCCCATGGGTATGACATGCAGGCAACCACCAAAATCTACCCAGGGAACTCGTCGGCGGCGGCGAGGCCCATGGCGAAGTAGAGCAACTGCGTGTCGCCGATGAGCGTCACCCCCTGGGCGCGGTCAGACGTGATGAGCCACAGTTGCTCGGGGCCACGGGTGGCATGCCCCTGGTGCGCCAACTGAAAGCCATGCTTGGTCAGCACAGCGGTCACGTCATCCCATGTGGTAAAATCGAAGCGATTGAGGGCAGCCAGGCCAGAAGCCGAAGTCGATGCGTCCACGCGGATTCCTCTGCTTTCACGATATGCGCTCAAAGGATGCCAGGGCATCCGTACCAACGTTTCGCCGTTATGATGGTTCGTATTATAGCGGATTTTTGCCCAAGATGCCGAGGAGCCTCACACATTAGTACCGCCGTCCGCTGCCCATTCGTCCCGATGGGCACGGCAACGGGCATCCGCGCACAAGGAGCCACCATGCAGCCCACTACCCCCAGCCGCCCCAAGTATACCTTGGCCGAGGACATCTATGGCGGCGCAGTACGCGGCGACTTTGACGAGCACCTGGGGCTGGCGGGCTACATCACCCAGGCCGCGCTGGCATTCATCCCCGTCGTGGGGCAGGTCTGCGCGGCGCGCGACTTCATCGCCGACCGGCGCAGGGGCGACACGGTGGGGGCCATCCTCAACCTCTTCGTCCTCTTTCCCTTCGTGGGCGGCATCTCAAAGGTCGTGCTGGTGGCGCGCGGCATCCGGCATTTGCCGCGCTTCGTTGACGCCATGACTGGCACGCAGCGTCCGCCCACCGCTTGATGCAGCCGCCAGGGCGCGCGTGTTATACTACGCGGAGATATCCTGGGCTACGGGCATATTGGATGCCCGCTCTATCCCCAGCACGCTGCACTCACACAGCGACGTTCGCAAAGCGGAGGCTTTTTCCCATATGGCCGATACCACTGATCTCTCGAAGGGTTCCGTCATCCGGTACAATGGCAAACTGTGGCGCATCATCGACCTGGAGCATCGCACCCCCGGCAACTGGCGCGCGATGTTCATGGTACGCATGAAAAACATTGAGACGGGTGAGGTCGTCCCCGAGCGCTTCAACGCGGGAACATCCATCGATCTGGTCCGCACCGAGACCCGCACCGCTCAGTACCTGTACAAGGACGGCGACACCTATCACTTCATGGATAACGAGAGCTATGACCAGCTCGAAGTGCGCGAAGAGCAGCTCGAAGAAACGGTCATGAAGTTCATGCGCGAAAACGACGAGATGATGCTCTTTTACGCCGATGAGAAGCTGATCACCGTTGATTTCCCCAGCCCCTTCGTCGCATTGAAGATCACCTCGACCGAGACAGCGGTCCGTGGCGACACCGCGACGAATGTGGACAAGCCCGCCACCGTCGAGACGGGTGCGGTCGTGCGTGTGCCCGCCTTCGTCAAGGAAGGCGACACCATCCGCATCGACACCCGCACTGGGCAATATATGGAGCGCGTGACGAAGTAACCCCGCTGCGCCCGCGCCTCCCTCCGACTGCGGAATGGCGCGGGCCGCAAGCCCGTTCCCCCAACGGAGCAACCAGCGATGGTGCCAGAACCCGACTTCGAGTGGCACGAAACGTCCCTCGATGCCGATGGCGCGCGGCCCGTGCGCGCGATCTCGTGGCGTGCCATCGCCGTGGGGGCGCTCCTCTGTGCCCTGATCATCGCGGGGGTCGCCACCGTGCCCCCGTGGCTCACCAGCCGCGCGACCTCAGCGACCGCGCACCCGCCGCACCCAGCGGGCAGCACCACCAGCGGTGGCGCGACCGGGGTGGTCACGAGCCTTGGCAGCACGGGGCTGCCGCCTGGCTGGCACCCCATCACGCCAGCGGGGGCACACGCCATCGCGCGCGCGCACAGCGATCCGTCGGTCGTCGTGGCCTGTGGCACGACGGATGGCCTCTCGGTCTTCTTTCGCAGTTCGCAGACGGGCGGCGCGTCATGGCAGAGCGCCCGCACCATCGGCAAGGGCAACCAATGCACCATCACCATCGATCCGCTGCACGCCGAAAACATCGCGCTCATGCTCTCGATCAACGGGTCAGATAGCGCGCAGTGCTACCGCTCCTTCGATGGCGGCACGACCTGGCAGCGTGAGTCGCTGCCCGATGGCGCGGACTTTGCCGGGGGCATGGTGTGGCTGGATGATGCGTTCTTCGCCAATCGCTCCACAGGGCCTTTCACCAATGACAGCCCGTCGCGCCCACACCAACTCTCGCGCAGTCTTGTAGGTGGTCCTTTCACGTGGGTCGATGGCGATGCGGGGTTCAGTGGCATGCAGGCCATCACCATCAGCCTGGATGGTGCGGTTCGGGACGCTCTCTACCTTACCCTTACCATGAGCAATAGGGCGGGGGCGTTTACGATCATGCATGTCTTTTCGCGGGACAAGGGGCGAACGTGGCACACGTTCATCTTTTCCGACATACATGGGCGAACCATCAACGATTTCTTCGCCTCTGTAGGGAGCGATACCTTGCTGGGCAGTACCGATCAGGCGATCTATCGCTCAGCGGATGGCGGACAGACCTGGACAGCTTATCCCGACCTCCCCACAGGCATCAGTGTCAACATCGCTTCGGAGTACCTCGCTCCCGATGACACACTCGTCACCCAATTCATCGCACCGGGGCAGTCTGACCCCGGCTATCAGATCTATCGTGCACAGGTCAGGGGTACTGGCTGGCAGCCCCTCGCGCCGCAGACGCGCGACTTTCCCCTGGTCGGCATCGATTGGGATGCCCAAGGCCACCTCACGACGCTCTATGGCAGAGATACCACTGATGCGCTCGTCGCCTATACGCTTTAGTCATGCTGGCGAGAGATGCTTGTAGAAGATGACGGTGGTGATGAGCGCGCCATCTGGCACGGCGGCATAGTCGGGGATGCGCCCCGCCTCGGTGTAGCCTAGCCCGCGATAGAGCGGCTCGGCGGCGCTTCCGGCCTCGGTATCCAGCACCAGCAGCGTGCGGCCCCGCGCGCGGGCGGCGGCCTCGACAGCCAGCATCAGCGCACGGGCGATGCCCTGGCGACGGGCGCTGCCGAGCACCAGCACCTTCTGCACCTCAGCGCGATGGCGAGAATTGGGGCGCTGCGCCAGATCGAGCTGCGCGGTGCCGACGATCTGCCCGCCCCGCCGCGCCACCAGCAACACGCGGGTGCCCCGTGCGACCTCCGCCACGATGCCCGCCCAATAGGCCAACACCACGTCATCGGTCAGCGGCGCGACGAAGCCGACCGACGCGCCACCTGCGACCGCGTCACGCAGCAGGTCGCCGAGCGCCACCATCG
>JBBQSR010000229.1:0-6352 GCA_038234855.1 Ktedonobacterales bacterium
TCCAATCATCTGCTCGAAGAACTCGCCACCGTGCTTGAGGCAGAAATCGTCCAAATAGATGGCCCAGATGAACTCGCTGAGATCATGCAAGGGCGAGCACGCACGATCCAGCGGGCCGAAACCAGCATGATACCTGATGCGATTGTAGCGGCACACACCGCTGTCCGTGTCGATCATGCGGCTGCCTCAGTGGTGGTGTGTAACACCGTGGCGCGTGCTCAAGCCGTCTATGTACAAGTGCGCGATGCATTGGCTCAGCGTGGTTGGGAAGATCGCTTCAACGTACAGTTAATCCACAGTCGTTTTACCCCCGCTGATCGCAAAGCCAAAAGCGAACGGTTGGAGACGTGGCTTGGCAAAGACTGCTGGGAGCAAGGACAATTCACCCCAACCGACGGCAAAGATGTCATCGTCATAGGCACGCAGGTCGTCGAAGTGGGATTGAATATCTCCTGCGATGTGTTGCACACCGAGCTTGCACCTGCTAACAGCCTCATCCAACGCGCTGGGCGATGTGCGCGGTTCGCGCAGCAACAAGGCAAAGTCATCGTCTATCCCATCCCACCCAAAGAGGGCGGCGACAACGTCTCCTATAAACCATATGATGACGCGCTCTGTCAGACAACCTGGGCACACCTGGGGAAGATCATCGCGACAACGGATGAACCATTCATATTTGGCTTCCCCGAAGAGCAAAAATTGATCGACGCGGTGCATACCGAAGAAGATCAGGCAGTCCTTGCGCTGTTTCGTCAAAACGACATCACCATCAAACGGAGCATCATGGACGTGCTCGCCAGCCACGAGCGCGGCAAAGAAGGTGAATTGATTCGCAACGTCGAGCAAGTCGCCATTGTCATTCATCCCACGCCCAAAGAAGCGATCACCACCGAACCATTTGCCTGGGAAAGTTTTGGCTTGCACCCTGGTACGCTAGCCGGTGCCTGGGAAGCCCTGGATGTCCGTCGCGCCGAAGGGGAATATCACACCGGTCGCACGTGGACGATGCAGGAACTCAAGGCCGTCGGCAAAGATCAGGGGGATGATACCCTGGGCGCGGATGGGGACAATGATCGCCCAACTACCTATACCTGGGACCCGATTGTCTTATCTGATCCCAAAAGCGCCTTTCAGCGATTGGAAACCGCGTTGTGCGTGGCACTTCCCCCAGAGTTAGCCACGTATGATGCTGAGTTGGGGTTTCGCCTGGTACTTGATGGCCCATTTCTGCCAGATGCTACCACCGCTTGGCAAAGCAAGTATGTTCGCCCACCCAAGGGCAAGCATGGTGAGAGCGGTGGAAAGCAAGAAAGCTATGTGGAACACATCAGCGGCTTGATACGCGCCTATCGTTTCAGCGTGCAGCGCGAATTGGCCTGGGTCGCCGCGCGGCTGGAACGTGCGTTGCAACTGCCAGCAGGCAGCGTAGATCATGCGGTGCGCTTGGCCATTGCCTGCCATGATATTGGCAAGCTCAGCCAAGGCTGGCAAGCCTGGGCACATGGCTGGCAACAACTGCTGGTTGCAGAAAAGGGTCAGGGGTATGCGGTGACGCCTCAACGGGCCTTTCTGGCAAAAACGGATCGCCTTAAGTACCAGGAAGAAAAGACACTGCGCGCCAAAATGACCATCTCACGCCCTCACCATGCCTGTGAGAGTGCGCTTGCGAGCACCCTCTTCATCGGCAAGCGATTGGCAGCCACTCTCGATGCGACGCAAGGCCCTGGTGGGTTGGCCCTGACTCGGGCGACGATCTCGGCCATCGCACGGCACCATACTGCCCTTGCCAGCACTCACGAAGCCGCCGCATGGGGTACCGCTACCCGAACCGCCGTTGCCGAAGCACTCGCTGCCTGTCAATTGCCGACCGATACCGCCGAACTGCCACTGGCGGCCCTGGCCAAAGGCGAGATTCCCGCAAAATGGCTGCTAAATCCTGACCATCTCTCGCCCGAAGCCATCACCGCGACTTGGCTTGGCTTTACCCTCGTACGCGCTTTGCGCCTATGCGACCAGCGCGCCGAACGCGACATCTAGTTCCGGTATCCTCAACAAAAGGTGGGGCGTTGCCCAAGAGTACTAGTGTGTTTCCTTGGTCAGCAATCTCTCTTATCATAGAAAGCACGCATGCGAATTTTTGGCAGCTATTCACGGGAATCACACACGTGATAAGGATTGATTGCGTTATGCCAACCACATTTTTCTCCGATAACGATTCGGGGACGCTGGCCGACCTGCTGAAAGCCGTGGGGCTGGCGGAGGTGCTACAAACTTGGCTGTTGCGCCACACAGGACGCGCGGCGCACATCACCCTGCGGGATTGTGGCGGCTGGTACCAGATCGAATTGCCGACGCCGCTAGCAATGGAAGACACCCTCAATATCGTGCCTTTCTCTGCCGGGCGCGGTCAGATGCTAGTTTCCGCGAAACAACTGGAAAAAGCAGCGAAGACCGGCACAAACCTGCAAGGCTTTGATTACGACGGTGAACGCGCCAAAAGCACCGCCTATTTCGCGCAGCGCAAAAAGCTTTCGGCGGCGGATCAGAAGAAATTCGCCCAACATCCCGAAGCTGAGGAGTTCGCTGGCTTGTTGGCGCTGACGCCCCATCGAGACCTCAGTCTCTATACGTGCGTCAACCATTTTCGGATTGCCGAAGTGTACAACACGTTCTGCACACAATGGCTGGGGAGTGAGCGGCATCCTTTCGCCGAAAATCTGCGGTTGCTGCTGACGATCTTTGGGCAATATCCGAATTCGATTGAGGCCGCAGCCCAAGAGTGGAAAGCCACGTCCAAAGCCATCAATGCAGAGGATGATGGTAGCAGCACGTTGTTACAGATCGTGAATCCCTCCACTGGCAAGGGAGGCAATGCGCCCAAAGCCAATGGATTGGGTATTGGCAATCTGGACGGCTTCTGGTTGAACGAATACCTGAAATTGGTGGGCTTCTTCACGGTTGCCACGCCCATCACGATCAAAGGGGTTAAAGATCGCAAAACGTATGTCTTGCGACCCCATCTGGTGGAACTTGACGCACTCCGTCAGATCATGATGGATTTCCGCGAGACGTTTTATGCCAACTCGGCTATCAAATCCGACATTCTGGCGGCGTTACGCTTCACCCAAACCGTTGTCACCTATTGCGGCAATGCCATCCGCGACCGCACCACGGTCGATCCGCTCTTCGCCTTGTTTGGTGGGCAAGCGCCGCCGATTACTGACATCGCGGGAGGTTTCGACGTTGCCTTTTACAAGGATATGGGCAGTGCCTTTGCCACCATGAATATGGCAACGATCAACCTGCCCGATTGGCTGGCTCCCATCAACAACGAGGCAGATGCCCAAGCCGCGCAAAACTTGCTCGAAGAACACATGACGGTTGTGCGCAGCATCCAGACGAGTAGAGGCGACGAAGGCTCGGATGAATTCGAGTTGTTGCGGCGCTACCGCGACTTCCTTTCGGGGCATGACACGCTACGGTTCTTCGAGTGCGCCGCGCATTTCGGCGACTATTATCTGGGCCATAAACACCGCAATCAGTGGGTGGCCCAATTCACAACGGAAGGCATGGATATCCTCATGGCTCAAAGCACGGATGACAAGGACAAATTGCTTCCGATCATCAGCGACGAAGGCTTCAAAGCCATTGCCAAAGCGATTCGTCAGGCGACAGTGTTAGCCCAATATCACGCCGCACGCAAGCAAGGCAACTATGTTTTTGATGTGCGTTATGGCTTGGGGCAAGAGCTGCTACGCGCTTCGGCGTACCCGGATAACTTCATCGCGGCGCTTGGCGCGTTCCTGCAATCATTCAATGCCGAAAACGCACGCATTGATGAGCGTATCACCAAGGGCGCACTCGCCAATCTCCCCCAAAACCGCCGTGCGTCGGTACGCACCACCCACATCGATGCCATCGTCGCGCTCGTCGATAAGCACGGCTCGGATGTCGTCTGCAAGCTGCTCGTCGCCTATGGCTACGCCCGCGATCCCCAAACTCCGCGCGACGAGGCACCGCCTGAAGAGCATCTCGCTGAAATCACCGAAAACGACGGCGAGTAATGCACTGCGGCCATCCTTAACATCCCCATAAAATCGCTTTACCACGGAAAGGACCACAGATCGTGACCACCATCGCATCGCTTTCCATCGCCGCGCGCGCCACCCTGGATATGCACAGCCTCAACAACGAGGGCGGCGAGGGCAACCAGATTCAGACACGTATGGTCGATATCGTCGGGTCGGACGGGCGCATGCACAATGTCAACGCCATTTCAGGCGACATGCTCAAGCACATCCAGGCGCAGCACTTCTTTGAGCTAGCACGCGAGCAACATCTGCCGCTCTGTGAGGGATGCAAAATCTTCAACGCCAACCGCATCAATGCCGATAGAGAATGGATCGCCAAAAGCGAGAAGTGGACTGACAGTGAGACGCTGAAATCGATGCTGGAGACGTGTGCCATGGATGATGCCGAGGGCATCCTCATCACTGCGGGCAAAAAATCGCTGCCGCGCAAATCGGTGGTGGAGTTCGGCTGGGTGGTTGGTGTGCCAGAGCACGTTACCAGCGACAGCTACTTCCATGTCAAATATGCCAGCGAGCGCAACAAGGACAAAATCGCGACGGATGCGACCGCCCGCGAAAAAGACGGCTCGAACCTCGGCCAGGCCATCTTTCATCGCCCAGCGTCCAGCGGCATCTATGCCATCGTGTGCCATCTGGAACTAGGGCGCATCGGCTACAACGACATCGCCCAAGAGTATGTGTTGGATGAAGCGGAACGCATCCGTCGTGCGAAGGCGCTCATCCAGAGCATCCTGCATACGTTTGTGGAGCTGAATGGGGCCATGCGCGCGACCCAACTGCCACATCTCGTGGGGCTGGAAGGAGCCATCACACACAGCAGCAGTGGGGCTATCCCCGCGCCGCTGATGAGTCCGCTGCAAGACGCATATATAAAGCAAGCTGAAGATGTGGCGACGGCACTGAATGGTGGTACTCAGACCGTTCGCTTTACTGGTTTTGACACGCTGGGTGGCTTCGCCATGCAGATGCGCGGCATCCTCAATGATCTGCAACTTGGCTCGCTTGTTGGGCCGCGCTAGCAGCAGGGTGGCATGGGGAGGCAGCAATGGCAGCCATTCCATGCCGCCAGTTCATCCCGTGCCGCCGCAGTGCGCTTAGCGTAAGGAGTCGAATATGTCTTGGTTGGTCACGCGATACCACCCGGTGTCGCTCTTTTCCCTGCGTCCCTACAATGCCACCACCTCTGGCGGCAAATCGCTCATCGCGCCAACCGCCTTTGCCCTCAAGATGGCGCTGCTGAGCGTCAGCATCCAGCAAGCTGGTCTGGCGGAGGGTAAGGCACGCTTCCCCATCATCCGCGATCTGCAGATCGCGCTAGATCTGCCGGATCAAATCGTCGTCGTCAAGAGCTTCGCCAAGATTCAGCGCATGGCGGGCTTCAAGGGCAGAAAGGAAGAGCGCGCCGACTGGGAAGCGAATCTTATCGAAAGGGGCGAGTATCCCTTTCAGCCGACCATCGCGTACAAAGAATTAGTGCAGTTCGGCGGGTCGCTCGGCATCGCCATCACCACGACAAGGGGCGACATCCCCGCCTGGCTGAGCGAGACGCTCGTGGGTATCAATTATCTGGGCAAGCGCGGCGGTTTCTTCCAAATCGCTGAGCCGCCCGCTGTTGCTGAGGCTCCAGGGTCGCGCTTCACCGCTATCACCACCGATGCCACCACCATCGCGATGAATGGTACGTTGCAGCCGCTGGATGATTGTGGCGATGGCATGACATTTGCCCACGCCGATATCTACGATCCCAAGCGCATCGGCCTCGACAAAGAGCGCGTCATTCGCCACATCGTGCTGCCCTACCAGTTAGCGCGCTCTAGTCGGGGATATGGTTTGTATGAGCGCATCGGGGAAAGCCAAGGTGTCGTATGACTGCGCTTACCATCCACCAACTGCGCTACACCATTCGCGCGGAGGAGTCGCTGGCGCTGGACCAGCAACCGGGTAGCGCACTGCGGGGGGCGCTGTTTCACGCGCTGTTGGGGCGCTTCTGTGCGTTGCCCCAGCAGCCTACCTGCGCCAGTTGCCCCATCATGCAATCGTGCCCGGTGGCGGCGCTGGTGGCCCCGCTGCGTGACGAAGCGGCGCGTGGGCGTGATGTGCCGCGCCCCTTTGTCATTCGCCCGCCACTCATCGCAGCGCTAGGCGAGGATGGTATGCAGCTCGAAGCCGGGCAGCGCACCCATTTCGAGATCACCCTAGTCGGCAGCGCGGCACGGCTCTACCCGTATCTCGTCATGTCCACTGCGACGCTGCAAGGCGGG
>JBBQSR010000230.1:0-6338 GCA_038234855.1 Ktedonobacterales bacterium
AATGCCGATGCTCGGCTGATCATCGGGATGCCGCAGTTGCTCATCCACCGCCGCCAAATAGAAATTCATCTTGCCCGCGTATTCAGGGATGAAATCGCCGATCTTCAGGTCGATGACGACGAAGCAGCGCAGATGCAGATGGTACAACAACAGATCGAGGTAGAAATCTTGCCCACCGACATCCAGATGATATTGGTTGCCCACCAACGCGAACCCTACCCCTAACTCCAACAGGAAATCGCGCAGATAGTGCAGCAACCCCTGTTCCAGGTCGCGCTCCTGTGCCGCCAGCCCGAGTTGCAGAAAATCGAAAATATAGGGGTCTTTCAGCGTCTGCTGCGCGAGGTCGGATTGCGTGGGCGGCAGTGTCTGCGCGAAATTCGTGATAGCGGCCCCCTGACGCTGGTGCAGATTCGACTCGATCTGATGCACGAGGACGTTGCGGCTCCAGCCATATTGCGCCGCCGCCCGCATGTACCAATCGCGCTCTGTAGGGTCTTTGACCTTGTCGAGGAGAGCGATGTGGTGGTACCACGTCAATTGTGCAAGTGGTGCTTGCCAAATTGAAAGATCGGGATAAGTGCGTGCAAAAGCTCGCATGTACCTCAGATTTCGAGCAGAAAACCCTTTCATTTCAGGAAATACCAATTTCAAATCGTGAGACAGTTGATCGATGACCCCCGCACCCCACTTTTGCTCTTTCTGACGCACTACAATCTCATTGCCGATGTGCCAGTAAAGTGCGACCAATTCTCGGTTGACGGCGAGAGCAGCACGTTGTTGGGCTTGTTGGATGCGCGATTTGATCTCTTCCAAGAAAGCACCGTACCCTTGAAATGTCAGTTCTTGCGACATCGTTCCCCTTCTTTCTTGGGATAGCCCCATCGGTAATGGTTTTTACTATCACCAGTGTTTCATAGTAGAGCAATATACAACAGTACGACCCTGCCGCTGGCATGTGGGGTATTGCGCGCCAGCGGCAGGGTCCAGAATGGCTATATATGGGGCTGTATGCTTATGCCCTGCATCCTCACCCCTGGGCGTGGGTGACTTTGCCGATGCCGGTGATGTGCTGCGTCACGGTGGGGTTGCCATAATAGGTGATGCTGCCGACGCCGCTGATGGTGACATCCAGCGCGTTGGCGACGCGGACCGTGGCATTGCCGACGCCGCTGAGCGACACCTTCGCCGTCGTGCTGGCCAGTTGGTCGGCCTTATAGCTGCCGACGCCCGAGGAGGTGACATCTTGGCTGGTGGTCGTGCCGCCCACCAGCAGGTTGCCCGCCCCCGAGAGTTTGCTGGTAAGGCCGCCCAGTTGCAGCCCGGTCAGGTTGACGTCACCCGCGCCGCTGAGGTCGACCGTGAGCGCCGTCGTCTTGAATTGCTGTGTCGTCACCGACCCCGCCCCGCTGAGCGAGATGGCCGTCAGATCCTTCACCGAGAGCAGATAGATGATGGGCTGCGTGGGCTGTAGATTCGTGTTGGGCTGGATATGGATGTCGAGCACGCCACCTTGTACATTCGCATTGATGAGGGGCAATAGATTATCTTCCGCCGAGATCGACAAACCCTCGGTGCCCGTCTGGGCGATCTCGAGGCTGCCGATGCCCGAAAGCTTCACCGCGCTGAATCCGCTGACCTGTCGCACCTCGGTTTTGACATTTCCTGAACCTTTCACCGTACTTCCTCCGATCAAGCTACCCGCGCAAGCGGTCGTCGCCAGGGCAAACACTGCCATGACCCCCAGTAAACGGAGATGATATCGCTGTGCGTACATCGAATTTCGACTCCTTGAAATACAACAACCATCGACCGTGGCGGAAAGGAAAGGCCCCTTCGCCGCTCTCAGTGTAGCATGCGGCGACGCCCGCCAGGTGGTGAGATGTTTCACATGCGCTGTGCACCCGAGACGGAGATGACGACTCCATGGATACGCAACATAATGCAGACACTGCTTGTCGAGAATCGTGCACTACAATCGAGATGATCGTACACAGCAAGGAGTAATGCAACCATGCGCTATGGCTTCGTCATTTCCTGTGGCAGCGCCCATGAGATCATCGAGATGGCGGTGGCGGCGGAAGATGCTGGCTGGGATGGCGTTTTCACCTGGGACGCCATCGCCATCCCCGACACGCCGGGCTTCGATCCGTGGGCGATCCTTGCGGCCATCGCGGTGCGGACGACGCGCGTGCGACTGGGCGTGCTCATCACCCCAGTCGCGCGTCGCCGCCCGTGGAAGCTGGCGCGCGAAACCATCACCGTCGATCACCTTTCGGGTGGGCGGCTGGTCGTCCCCGTCGGCCTCGGCGCGCTGGACGATGGCGGCTTTGGCAAGGTCGGCGAGGCGACCGACCGCCGGACCCGCGCGGAACTGCTGGACGAAGGCTTGGCGATCCTCACCGGCCTGTGGAGCGGCCAGCCGTTTCACTTCGACGGTCAGCACTATCACGTAGCCGAGATGACCATGCAGCCGCCGCCCGTGCAGCAGCCGCGCATCCCCATCTGGGTCGTGGGTGCCTGGCCGCGCGAGCGCTCGATGGCGCGCGTGCTGCGCTACGATGGTCTGCTGCCCAACAAGCTGAACGATGATGGCACGCAGGGCACCGTCACTCCCGACGACATCCACGCGATGGCGGCCTATGTCGCCGCTCGGCGCTCCGCCGCGACGCCTTTCGACATCGTGACCGAGGGGGTGACGCCGGGCGATGACCCCGCCGCTGCCGGGGCCATCGTCGCGCCCTTCGCCGAAGCCGGGGCGACCTGGTGGATGGAGGCGCGGTGGGGCAGCGACATCACCACCGACCAACTGCGCGAACGCATCCGCCAGGGACCACCACGCCATACCCCATGACGCATGCGCCGATGGCCTATCTTGTTCATCCGCCTACAATCAAAAGAGTGACCTTGCAAAAAAGTAACGCTGGTCGCGCTCGGGCGGTCTCATGGACCACGCGGGAAATTGAGCGGATATCAGGAGCATACAGATATGGCAGAACGACTTGATGGCACGGTCGCCCTAGTGACGGGGGCGAGCAGCGGCATCGGCGAGGCGACCGCGCGGGCGCTGGCGGCGCAGGGCGCGGCGGTGGCAGTGGTCGCTCGCCGCAAAGATCGGCTGGACCAACTGGCCGCGACCATCACGGGCCAGGGCGGCAAGATCCTGGTCATCGAAACCGATGTGACGGCTCAGGCGCAGGCGAGCGCGGCGGTGGAGCGCACCGTCGCGGAACTGGGCCGCCTCGACACGGTGGTGAATAACGCCGGGGTCATGCTGCTCGGCCCCGCCGTCGGCGCGCCGCTCGAAGACTGGGACCGCATGGTGGCGCTGAATGTGCAGGGGCTGCTGTACATCACGCATGCCGCGCTCGACCACCTCATCAAGGCCGCCGAGGATTCGCCCCGGCGCGTGGCTGACCTCATCAACATCAGTTCGGTCGCCGGGCGCATCGCGCGGAGCGGCTCGAATGTCTATAACCTGACGAAGTTTGGCGTGGCTGCGCTCAGCGAATCGCTGCGACAAGAGCTAGCGGGTCGCCACGTACGCGTCTCGTCAGTCGAGCCAGGCGCGGTGGCGACCGAATTAGCGACGCACCTGCGCCCAGCGGTGCAAGCACAGATGCAGCAACGCTTCGGCAGCATCGACCTGCTACAAGCCGAAGACATCGCCGACGCCATCCAATACATCGTGACGCGCCCGCGACACGTCGCCATCAACGAATTGCTGGTGCGCCCCACCGAGCAAGAAGGCTAAAATAGCGAATGCCTAGGGGGCGTGAGCCGTGCCATGCGCGTGCTCGCGCCCCCACGGTGTCGCCCCAAACCAGCGCGCCCCTTGACAAGCGCCGCCCCCGACTCCTATTATCTCGTAAAAGTGAACGCGTTCATTTACAAGAGGGGAGACGGAAGTATGCGCACAACATCCGCGTCGCTTGCCCGGTACGCAGAGGGCAGTGCCGCGCTTGGTGGAATCATCTGGCTGGGAAACGCGGTGCTTGGCTTCGCCCACCGCAGCTTCATCGGGGAGGTGGCGGCACTTTTATCGTTCGCGTTTTTGGTCATCATGCCATTCGTGATGCGCTTGGTGGTGGTGCCCTTGGTGTCGTCGTGGCGCGATCGGCTGGGGGTCGCGGTGGTGGTCGCTCAGCCTTTCGCGGCGGTCTGTGCGGGCGTCGCCCTGTTGCCCCTGGCGGCTACGGTTCGGGTGGCGGGGGCGGGAATCTGGTTACTCTATACCATGTCGGTGGCGATGGTGGGACTGCGGCTGGTGTGGCGTGCACGGCGCGATGTGGCGGCGTGGTGTCGTGGGGCCGCCCTCGGCTATGTGCCGATCGGTGCCGCGTGGTTCCTGGCCGCGCAAGCGCACATCGCGCCCCTGGGACTCAACGGCATGCTCGTGCTCTTGACGGCGATGCACTTTCACTACATCCCCCTGGTGGGGTTGACCATGACGGGCCTGGTCGGCGAACAGGGGGCGGTGCGACGCCAGCCCAGGGGTCGCACCATATATCGCTACCTGGCGGGCGGCATGCTCATCAATCCATTGTTGGTCGCGCTGGGCATCAGCCTCACCCAACTCACGGGCGATGATCGCGTCGAAACACTCGCCGCGTTGTTGCAAGCGGGCACGGTCATCGTCTTGGGCGTCTTGCTGCTGGGGTACGCCGCCCCCGCAGCGCTCGCGCCGCTGGCACGTGTGGGCTTGTTCCTCGCCGGGGCGGCGGTCTTCGTCTCGATGGCGGCGGCGAGCCTTTTCGCCGTGGGCAACGCGACGGGGGCATGGGCCATCACCTATCCACAGATGTTGCTGTTTCATGGTTGGGTCAATGCCCTGTGCTTTGGGGCGTGTGGGCTGTGCGGCTGGCTGGCGAACGCGCATGCCACCCCCGAACTGGCTGGGGAGGGACGGTGATATGCGCGTCATCATCACGGGTGGGACGGGTCTCATCGGCACCGCACTCAGCGCCGCGCTGGCGCGGCAGGGCCACGAAGTCATCATCCTCAGCCGCACGCCCGCTCCGTCGCACCCGCCAGACTCAGCACCCCGACGGGTCGTGTGGGATGGCCGTACATCCGCTGGCTGGGGGGCATTACTCACCCCCGACACGGCCATCGTCAATCTCGCGGGGGCCAGCCCCGCCCATTGGCGCTGGACGCCCGCATATCGCCGCCGCATCATCGCTAGCCGTCTCGATGCCGGGCGGGCCATCACCGAGGCGTGTCTGCACCATGGTCCGCCCGCGCGGCTGATCCAGGCGTCCGCGTCGGGCTATTATGGCGACCGTGGCGAAGAGGTGCTGACGGAAACCAGCGCGGCGGGCCAGGGATTCCGTGCCCTGGTGTGCCAACAATGGGAGGCGTCGACGGCGTCGGTGACGAACAGCCGATGCGTCATCCGTACCGGCATCGTCCTGGCGAATGACGCGGGGGCATTCCCCCTGCTGCGGCGTTTCGCGCGCGTGGGTGGGCGTCGCCTTGGCGGCGGGGCGCAATGGGTGCCCTGGGTGCATCTCACCGATGTCACCCACGCCATCGAGTTCCTGTTGGGGCACGCCGAAATCGTGGGGGCGATCAACCTCTGCGCGCCCGAGCCGACACGCAATCAGGCGTTCATTCGCGCGGTGCAGCGGTTAGGCGGGCCGCCCGGTGTGGTGCCCTTGCCCGCCCTGCTCATGCGCCTGGCCCTGGGCGAGATGGCGCGCGCCGTCCTCGATAGCGAACGCATGCTGCCCACACGGCTCGTGACCGAGGGCTTCCCCTTCGTGCATCCGCAGCTTCCGTCGGCGTTGGCGGCGTTACGGGATGCTGAGGGGGCGAACGGTTAAAACCGCCCGCACCCTCAGTAACAGCGCAAGTTGCGCTAGTGCTCGTCACTCGATGCGCGTGCCGAGGGCAGACTCCCCCGCGAAGAGCGTGTCCAGGTGCGCCGCCCCCGCGCCATCGAGGATGTAGATGGCGCGCACGGTGGCGAGGGCGGCCAGGCACGCCGTCACCTTGGGGACCATGCCACCATTGATGGTGCCGTCGCGCAGCAGTCGCGCAGCGTCACGCGCCGCGAGTTGGGCGATCACCTGTCCCGTGCCGTCGCGCACCCCAGCGACATCGCTGATGAAAGCCAGGTGCGCCGCCCGCAGCGAAGTCGCCAGCGCCAACGCCACATCATCCGCGTTGATGTTGAGGCAGATGTCGTCTGGCCCCAAGGCCAACGGCGCGATCACGGGCAGATAGCCCGCCGCCAGCAGCGTGCGCACCAGCGTCGGGTCGGCCTGGGGATCGAGGCCGACCAACCCCAGCGCGGGATCGCTCTGGCGCGCGTGAATGAGGCCTGCATCCAGCCC
>JBBQSR010000231.1:0-6335 GCA_038234855.1 Ktedonobacterales bacterium
GGATAACCGGGAACGGCTCGTTGACGCCGGTTACACCATCTTGGCCGAGAAGGGCTACGAGGCGACCACGGTGAAGGAGGTCGCCCATGTGGCAGGGGTGTCACCTGGCCTCTTCCACTATTATTTCGCGTCGAAGGACGAGCTGCTCTTGGCCGTTCTGCATGAAGTCGGGCGACGCTATGGGCAGATGATGCAAGAGGTACGCGCCACCGTCGCGCCCGAGCATTTTCTCGCGGCGGCCTTCGCCGCGCTCCAGGGGCGCGTCGCGCAGGAGCCGGGGTGGTATCGTCTGCGGTACGAACTCTTCGCGTTGGGGCTGCGCAATCCGAACTTCCTACCCATCGTCGGTGAGATGCTCGCCCACATGCGCCAGATGTTTACCCAGGCCTTCCTGGTCGTCACCGAGGGTGATGAGCCACGCGCGCGGGCGCTCGCGGCCCTGGCCATCGCTGGCTTCGATGGTCTGGCCCTCCAGCAACTCGCCCAGCCGAGCGAGGATCTAGTCGGGGCGTACCACCTGTTGCGCGACGTGATTCTCGGTGGGCACCCGTCGTCGCCCTGATTTTTTTTTTTTGCCACGCTTTGGTTGTACGTCCATATAGATTGTAAGGAGCAGACAGCATGCATCTCACCCTCATCCTCGGGTTCGTCAACCTATTTTTCGCGGGCATCTTGGCTGGCGTCGAGATCGTCATTCACTACGGCTTGCGTGCGCCCTCTCAGGTGCTCGATGAACGGTCGCAGCTCCTACTGCGTCAGGCATTGGTGCTGCGGCTGCGCGTGCTGGTCCCCGCCTTCTTCGTGCCCACCGCCATCTCGGGCATCGCCCTCACGGTGATCGCTGGTGGCGCGCCCGGCCTCTGGTGGCGCGGCGTGGCGCTGCTGGCCGTGGTCATGTGGATCTCGATCCGGATCGTCGGCACCGTCCCCATCAACAGCGCGACCCTCACCTGGCAAGCCGATGCACCACCGCCCGACTGGCGCGCGCTCGTCGACCACGCGGAGCGGTTTCACATCGTCGGTGTCTGGGCGGTGATCGTGGCATTCGCCTCGCTCTTGACTGCCATGGCCCTGATGCTGACGACGTAGGCGGTCCGGCTTGTCGCCGTGGCACGCGGCGACGTAAGATGAGGATGATACCGTTCAGCGCACAGCGAGCGGGCAGAAAGGCAAACGAACGGAATGTCCTCTCTCTTGGGACTGACGCTCTTCATCTTCGTCGCTTCGGTGGTGGCGGGCGGCGTGGGATCGCTGCTGGGGCTGGGTGGCGGCGTGATCGTGGTGCCGATCCTCACGCTGGTGCTGCATCTACCCATTCAGTACGCCATCGGCGCATCCATCATCTCGGTCATCGCGACCTCTAGCGGGGCGGCGGCGACCTATGTGCGCGATCGCCTGACCAACCTGCGCGTGGGCATGTTTCTGGAAATCGCCACGACGCTGGGAGCCATCACGGGCGCGTACATCGCCACGGTCGTGTTTGGCAACGTGCTCTACATCATCTTCGCCCTTGTGTTGCTTTATTCCCTGTACCCCACCGCCAGCCGCCTCATCCGCGACCGCATGGCGGTGGGGGCGGGCGCGCGCGACCGCCACGCCGAGGTGGTCGTCGCGTCAGATGGCCTCGCCACCGCGCTCAATCTGGGCAGCGAATTTTACGATCCGGCGGCACGGCGCACGGTGCGCTATGGCGTGCGGCAGGTGCCATTGGGCTTCGCCATCATGTATGGCGCGGGCATCGCGTCGGGGCTGCTGGGCATCGGGGGCGGCGTCTTCAAGGTGCTGGCGCTCGACTCCGCCATGGGCATGCCCATCAAGGCATCGTCGGCCACCAGCAATTTCATGATCGGCGCGACGGCGGCGGCGAGCGCCGGTATCTACTTCCTGCGCGGCGACATCAATCCCGTCATCGCGGGGCCGGTGGCGCTGGGCGTGCTGGCGGGGTCGGTCATCGGCACGCGGCTGCTGGCCCGGCTGGCGGGTGGCACGGTGCGGCTGGTCTTCGCCGTGGTGCTGACCCTGTTGTCGCTACAAATGATCCTGCGCGGCTTCGGCGTGCGCCTGTGAAGGGTATCCGCAACATGACCACCCCAGAGCCAATCGCGGGCGATCTGCCCAACATGCCCACCACCGAGGATGCCGCCAAGGCGCGCAGCACCGAACGCCTCATCAGCACCGTGCTGCGCGGCGGCGTCCTGCTCAGCGGCGGCGTCACCCTGGTGGGTGTCATGCTTTTCTTCATCCAACAGGGCAGCCAAGATCTCGGCGATGTCACCAAGGTGCCGTATCCCCACACCCTGGGCGAGGTCTTCGCGGGGGTCGGCCATGGCTCGGCCAGCGCGGTCATCATGCTGGGGCTGCTGCTGCTGATCGCCACGCCCGTGACGCGCATCGCCGTCTCGATCCTCGCCTTCGCCAACGAACGCGACTGGCGCTATGTCGCCATCACCGCCGTCGTGCTGGTGATCTTGCTAGTCAGCTTCTTGCTCGGCAAGGCGGGGTAGGGGAAGCAAGGAACGAGAGCGCTATCGCGCATGGCAACACATAGAAGCATATCCCGCGATCACTCCGCTCCCTCCGCGAGATGCGAGGAGGGAGCGGAGTGGAGCCAGCCCGTGTCTACCTACGGGTAGATGCCGCGCAGCTCGGTGGCCTTGGCGACGCGGTCGATGGCGACGGCATAGGCCGCCATGCGCAGGGTGATGTTGCGCTGGTCAGCCTGGTCGAGCACGTGACCGATGCTGGTCTGCATCATCTCTTCCAGTTGCTCATTGACGCGGCGTTCGCTCCAAAAGAAGTTTTCGCGGCCCTGCACCCACTCGAAGTAGCTGACGGTGACGCCACCCGCGTTCGCCAGGATGTCGGGCACCACGGGGATGCCGCGCCGTTCGAGGATCTGGTCGGCCTCGGGGGTGGTCGGCCCATTCGCCGCCTCGACGACCAGCTTGGTCTGGATGCGGTCGGCGTTGTGGTGGGTGAGCTGTCCCTCCGTGGCGGCGGGAACAAGGATGTCGCACGGCGTTTCCAGCAGTTGCGCGTTCGAGATCTCTTGCGAGCCAGGCATGCCATGCAGCTTGCCGTGCTCCTTGAGATGGCGCTTGGCGAGCTTGATGTCGATGCCGTTGGGGTTATAGATCGCGCCGTAGATGTCGCTGAGCGCGACGATCTTGCAGCCCGCGTCGTGCATCAGCTCCGCCGTGACGGAGCCGACATTGCCGAAGCCCTGGATGACGACCTCCGCGCCGACGAAGGGGATGCCCAGGTGCTTGGCGACCTCGCGCGCGACGATGAAGACGCCGCGCCCTGTCGCCTCGATGCGCCCCTCGCTGCCGCCGATGACGACCGGCTTGCCGGTGACGGCGGCGGGCACATTATGGCCGCTGTGCATCGACAGCGTATCCATGATCCACGCCATGATCTGCCCGTCGGTGTTGACATCGGGCGCGGGGATGTCGATATCTGGCCCGATGATGACCGAGATCTCGGTGGCATAGCGGCGGGTCAGGCGCTCGAGCTCGTGCTTCGACAGTTCGCGGCGGTCCACGTTCACGCCGCCCTTCGCGCCGCCATAGGGGATGCCCAGCACAGCGCACTTCCACGTCATCAGCATCGCCAGCGCGCGCACCTCGTCGAGCGACGCTTCGGGCGAATAGCGGATGCCGCCCTTCGCGGGGCCGCAATTGACGTTGTGCTGCACGCGATAGCCCTCGAACATCCGCACACTGCCGTCATCCATGCGGACGGGGAAGTGGACGGTCAATTCACGCTTGGGCGTGCGCAAGATCGCTTGTAACTCTTCATCCAGGCCGAGCAACTGGGCGGCGGTGTCAAATTGCCGCAGCACGCCGCCGTAAAACGATGTCGTTACCACATCACTGATTGCCATAGTGGTCATTCCTCCTCATGTCTTCGCTGACCGTAAACCCACCCGCACCATCGCGGGCAGATGAGATGGTACTTTCATGATAGCAGATCGAGGGTACAATACGCGGTCTGCATCTCGGTTTCGGCGACGCCCACCGTGATGCGCCGGATGTTGCCGACGCCCCGCGCCGCGAGATCCGTCCGCATGCGGGTGGCCAGCCATTCAGCCAGCCGCTCCGCCGTGGCGTTGTCAAAGGGCAATGCCACCACGCTAGCGGCAGGCAGCACGAAACGCGCGCCATCCTTGAGATGAATGTGCCATTCCGGTGCCTCGGCGCTGCGCTCCACCTGAAAATAGGGGTTGTGCAGCGGCAGCAGGAAGCGGTGGTTCACCTCGCCGATATAGCCACGCAGCATCGCCTTGACCACGCCAAAGTCGAGCAGATAGCTGTCGGTCGTCAGGTCGTCGCCCGCGAGCTCTGCGCTCACCCCATAGTTATGCCCATGCAGCGGCTCATAGGTGCCATCTAGGGTGATGAAATGAGCCGCGCTGAAGCTGAGGTTGCCGCCTGCGATGACGATCTTCCAGGTCACTGCTCGGCTCCTTTGGTGCCATTGGCAAGGGTGCTGCGCGCGAGATCGACCGCCATCTCTTGGGCGATCATTGCCCCATCATTCTACCATAATCGCCCCTCACGCGGATTTGCGGCCAATGACGACATAGAGCGGATCGCTGCCGCCACCCCACCAACGGCCAGGTGCACCCACGTGGCGAATGACCTCGGGCGCGTCGAAGCCGCCCGCCGCCGCCAGATAGCCCTCGACCAGGGCGATGTGCCCCTCGTCGTCGTTCTCGCGCCAGGCGCGGATGGCCTTCGTGGGGAACATGCGGTTGCTAAAGCTGACACAAAACACGCCAGCGGGCCGTAAAATGCGGGCAACTTCACGGAAGACCGCGACGGGCCGCGTCAGATATTGCACCGAGACGGCGCACACCACGGCGGCATAATAGCCATCGGGGAAGGGCAATCGGGGATTCACGTTCAGGTCGTGCACCAGCGCCGCCTGTAATTGCGGATTCGCGCGGAGCTCCGCCGCGTTCATCCCCAGCCCAGCGACCTCGCCCAGCGCGACGTCTGGGGGCAGGTGCGAGTAGCGACTGCTCATCAGGTCTAGCACACGCGCGTCGGGGCCGAGTGGGGCCAACAGATCGCGGTAAATGCCTGTCAGCACGGCGATGGCCCCATCGTCGATGTGCGCCACCATCCGTGCCTGACGATAAAACTCGCCATCAGGCGCGGTGTCGTCTTTATCGCGCCCTTGGGTGCCGAGGAGGTCGTTTTCGGTAGGCATGCGCGCTTCGCTCCCTTTATGTCGTATATACCCGAATCATACGGGAAGCGCAGAGGGGAGTGCAAGGAAGGGAGTATGGACAACATAAATAGCGCTTCATATCACCGCTGACTAGAATTTTTCTTCCTCCATAAGGACGCGCCGTACCAGTTCCATATCTTCTAAAGATAGTCGAAGGATGCGTTTGTCTATCGGGTCAGGCAATATGTGGATGCGTCCAGTTTCTTCGAGTGCGGCCATCACGTTTTCAACAACACGCCGCCCTCTTCCCGTTTTTGCTTGAAGTTCGGTGACAGCCTTAGTTTTTGAGATGTAACCTGGCGGAAGCATAATGGGACATCCTCCACGTGTAAATATCTAACCTTCATGCGCTATTCGCGCAACGCTTGGCGGATAGCTTCTACATCTACCTTGGGGATGCGAAGTCGTCTGCCATCTAGCGGATCGGGGTAAGGATGAATCGTGCCAGCAGCCTCTAGTCTGAGCATAGCTTTTTCAATGAGATGGCGGCTTTTACCGGTCTCACTTATTAAAATGGTGAGCAATTCCATCTTCGACACCCAATTCTGGTCTTGTGGCGCATCCATTAGGTAAAGCACCCCTTCAGCATTCTTAGCGGCGCTTCCATTATATCATAACGTACTCGCTCCTTCGATGTAAATCATTGCGGCAATAAATAGCATAGTATTGACAAGCACCGCAAACAAATGTGTAATGCGAAAGTGCAGAGGGGATGTTCACTTAGCGGCACATCCACTTCTGCTCTTGTATCTACGGAAGGAGAACACTCACATGCTTGCGAACGAGAGTGACCAGCCCACGCGCCAGATCGCCCTTCCCGTCGATCTGATCGTCATGAATCCCGCGACGGCCTGGGGGCGGCTGTCTGGTGAAGATCAAGGGCGCTTCCTGCTGGTGGCGATGAAGAGCCTGAACCATCGTCCCCTGCCCGATCCTGGCTGGCCGGGGCTGCAAGCCATGGGCCTGACCACCGTTGTCGGCGGCACCCTCACCCTGGCCCCTGCCGGGGTCTTCCTGATGCAGCATGTCATCGAAACCGAGTTCGCCTGGCTGTCGCAGTGGATATAGCCGAGAAGCGGGCGACTGCGTGAGACGAC
>JBBQSR010000232.1:0-6309 GCA_038234855.1 Ktedonobacterales bacterium
TATAATTGCCCGTCGCGGGGCCAGGCATCGGGTTGGGGTTGTTTTGATAAAACGTATGAGTTGAGGGCAGGCTGAGGTAGATGATGGCACCGATGATCATGCCAAGCAGTGCCCCGCCACCCGCGACCACACCCGCGATCAGGCCGTCGAGCAGCCGACCACCGAACGCGACGCGAGACACAAAGGTCGTGCGTATCACCCACCCGATGATCACGCCGATGCCCAGTGCCAGGGGCACATTCAGCACGACCATATTCGCGGGTGTCAAGACGATCTGCAAGAGTATGGCGGCTCCCCCGCTGGTGATGCCGCCGATGATGCCAATGATAACCGAGCGCATGGGTTTCCTCCTGATGCTTGGCGCGTTTGCAGAAACGCTCAATAATGTTTCATTGATGAGTCTTGTTGCGTCATTGGCGCTGATAGTACGAGCCCGCTGCGTATCCTGCCCCTCATTGCCAATGCGGTGCGATGGAGAAGAAGGTGCCCTTTCCTCCATCGCACCGTTATCGCGCCTATGGGGTGTGTGGGATCGAGGACCAGACCCCCGCGCCATAGTGGAAGAGGCGTCCCTTGTCGAGGGGGATGAGCACCTTCCCGTTTTTGTCGACGATGTCAACTTTTGACCCACAGACGACCCATCCATCGGTGCTTGAGAGCATCTGGATGGTGCGAACGTCCCAGTGCTGCCCCTGGATGGTATCCGCCGTCCACTGCCCGCCGTGGTAGTGAATGATGGTGCCTTGCGAATTCGTAGCATCGTTGATGGTCGCCCACCCCTCGGCGCTGGAAACCATCGAGAGGCTATTCACATCGAAGTAGGTGGGGGCACCAGTGAGGGGTGCGAAGGTGCGCTGCCACGTCGTTCCATCAAAATGGAGTTGGTAGAACTGCTGACCGATCTCCCCCAGCGCGACCCCATTCGTCGGGGTGAGCATGCTTAGGCTCTTGAGCAGTGTTTGCTGTGGCAGGTCGAATGTCGTCCATGTGCCGCGCTGATAGTGCCCGATGCTCTCTGGCGCATACGAGAGGGGGGTGCCATTTTGGTCGACCTGATTGATCTTTTGGGTGACCATCCAGGCTTCATCCGGCGAGATGGCCGTGAGGGAAGAGAGCAGCACATCTGGTGGCAACCCCACGTCCATCTTGGTCCACGCGCCATGCTGGAAATGGTAGAGCAGCGCCTGCACATGGTGGCCATCGCCAGTGACGGAACCAGTGATCAACCAGCCTTCCGAGTCAGAGACCATCTTGACCTGCGGGGTCACCACCCCATATTGCTCTAGCCCTGGTATGGTGACGCGGGTCCATTTCCCCGCATGATACCGGACGACGACCGTCCCACCAGGGATGAAGGTGCCTTGCTGACTGGTCTTTATCGTAGTACCCGTTGCCCAGCCTTCTGTTGCGGAGGACATCGAAACGCTACTCAGCGTCACATTAGGGATGGAGCGGTCAACGGCATGCCAACGACAACCGTCAAAATGCGCGAAAAGCGCATATGGGCCATCATCGATCTTGGGTCCCCAGGTTGAGCCTACGCCCCAGCCTTCCGTCGTGTTCACCATCGAGAACGATTCAATGGAATCATAGGTGCCCAGGTCGGTGGTGATGGCATGTCCGGCGGGGCAGGGAATGGGATGCGTCGTAGCGGGAACGGGGCGATGTGCCAGGGTAAAGAACAGCGCCCCCGCTAGCGCGACGAGCAAGACCACGGCGGCGAAGGGAAACGCGCGCTGATAGGCTGACGGCCTACGCCGCGCGGGCGCGGGGACGGTCAAGATAGGGGCATCGTCTGAAAGGATCATGGTGTCTCCTTGGTGATTGCGCTGTGGCATGGCGGCGATGCGGTCGCGCAACTGTGCCCGTGCCACGTTGAAGGCGCGTGCTGGCACCGCAGCGGGCTCAGAGGCGCGCACCGTCTCGGCGATGGTCAGCCATTGGGCATGCTCGGCGGTGCAGTCGGCGCAGGTGGCAAGATGCCGCGTGACGAAGGCGCGCTCTTCCTCAGTGAGGCGGCCCACCACATAGAACGGCAATAGTTCGCGGCAACGCACGCAATCGCGATCAGGCTTCATGGGCGTCCTCCCGTGTGGCGGCACTCGACATCTCGCGGTGGAGCGCGCGACGCGCATAGCTCAAACGACTTTTTACCGTTCCCAGGGGCACATCCAGAATGAGCGCGACTTCATCGAGCGCGAAGCCATGAAAAAAGAGCAATTCGAGTACGGCGCGATGCTTAGCAGAGATGTGTGCCAACGCGGCATCCATGGTGAGGCGTACTACGACGGCCTCTTCGTGCGAGGCGACAGAGGTGAGCAACGAGTCCTCATCATCGAGCGTCACCCCCGGTACCTGGCGTCCCTGCGCGCGCCATGCCTTTTGCGTCTGATGATGCGCGATGCGAAAGAGCCAGGTCGTCACCGAGGCATCACCCCGGTAGTTATGGGCCGAGGTCCAAACGGCCAGGAACGTATCTTGAAGGATCTCTTCCGCCCAGCTCGCATCGCGGTCGAGTTGTTGCCAGACATAGCGCCACAAGCGCGGGCGGTGGCGCATATAGAGCAGATCGAGGGCCTCTTGATCGCCCCTGGCGATACGAGTCACCAAGGTGCTGTCATCGAGGGCTTCATGCACGTGCTAGCCCATCCCTTCCGAGGATATGTTGCTCGCCTGACCATACTAGTTCCTCGAATTGAGCATTTGGTTCAATGGGGCAGACGAATTTTATAAGATTGATAGTGCGGGGCGAGCGCGAGGGGAGCGCACGCAGAGGACGAGAGGCGAACCCGCGCGGGTTCGCCTCTCGTCCTCTGCACAGCGTCGGCAAGATGGGTGGGCGAGTTGATCTCTCCCTACCCTTCGGTCAGACCGCCCTCTTGGCGCGTGCGCCCAGCTTGAGCGAGGCCGCATGACCGATCTGTCCGGTAAAGGCAAAATAGAGGGCCAGCACCCCCTGAAGCACCAGGCCCACCCACCCGTTGAAGATCGAGATGATGAACGCGATGAGATAGATCGCCGGGCCAAAGCGATATTGCTGCGTCAGCTTCACCACCGCCGCCGGGTCAATGTCCTTGCCGATCAGCCGCATGCCGCTGGCCGCGTGCCGCCACAGCAGATAGAAGACGATCGTGATGCAGAGGAAAACCCCGCTATAAAACGACACCGCGAACTGCGCATCGGGCTTGCCCAGGAAATCCGCTACCAGCGCCGTCGGGTAGTTGACGAAGGTAACGAAGAGCAGCAAAAGGCCATTGAGGATCAAGAAGGTGCGGTCGATGTAGCGCACCATCTGAAAGATGGCATGGTGGTTGAGCCACATCACCAAGATGACGATGAAGCTGACGAAGTACGCCATGAAGTTGGGCCACTGCGCCAGCACCGCCTGGGCCAGGTGGCCCTCGACCACCCCGGCATCCCCCGAACGGGGATGCAAGACCGGAATTTCGAGGATGAGCAGGGTGATGGCGATGGCGAAAACGCCATCGCTAAAGGCCTCGACCCGGCTCGTTTCTTTCTCATCATTGGCCAGATCATCAGTGGCTAGCTGTTGGGGAGTTTCAGCGTTCATGCCACCCCCGCGAAACGCAGCAGATCGGCCATCGTAAAGGTCCCTTCCTGTGCGCTGGGAAGCTCGGGAAGCCAGGGGGCGGGGGCGTTGCGATACGAGGTCGGGTCGCCGTCGAGCAGACCGATCAGCACCTCAGCGACGATGCGCCCACCGAGCGGCCCCATGCGGACGCCCGCTGTCAGCACCTCGGCCTCTTTCAGGATGTAGTACCAAAGGGGCGTCTCGCCCTCCCAGCCGACCGCGTCCAGCCCCACCTGTTCGCGCGTCAGCACGGGCACGCCCACCGCCGCCGCCAGCACCTCGCCCGATGGCATGTCGAGCGCGCGTGCTCGTTGCAGGTCACGGTAGGCCAACGACCGCGCCTCACCGACGACATCGGCCCCCACCACGTCATCGGGCAGATTCACCAGCGGGTGCGCCACGCGCGCGTCGATGCGCCGACTCGGTTGCGGCGGCTGCGCGTCGCTCACCGCGAAAAAGAAGCGCCAGTCGAGGTCATGCGCGTGCGGCACGGGCCGGAAGCCCGCCAGGTCGGGAAGATATTCGCCCGAAAGGTGGGATTGATCTGGTATGCCGTGCGGATCTGGCTGTGCCCAGCACGGTACGCGCCGTCCGAGAACTCGACCGGCACGAAGGGGATGCTGGTGAACTGGAAGAAGCGTCGCCCGTTCGCGCGCACGTCCTCGACGAGGTCTTGGCCGACCGTCAGCGGCAGGAACTCGTGGGTGGTGATCCACTGATAGTGCCAGCGCACCAGCCGCTGTGCCTCGCTATAGAGCAGCCCCGCTGGCGTCCCTGCCAGTCGCAGCCGATCCACCACGGCGTTGTGAAACTTGAGGAAGGCGACATGCATCTGCGAGATGATCAGGTGTACATCGTTGCGCGGGTCGCCGATGAGCGCGCGACCCTGCACGTTGCGCGGCTCGTCATTCGGTGTCCCGGCGTCGTCGATGCCCAGCAGCAGCTTCGCGGGGTCGTCGCGGTCAAACATGAAGGGATCGCCCGTGGGGCCATTGCTATAGAGCGATTCCAGGTTCAGCGCGGGGGTGCGAAAGTTGTGCAGGTCGCGCACCGAGGCGTGGTGCTGCAACAGCGACCGATCCGCCGTGATGTCGTGCGCGATGAATTGCCCAAAGATCGGCCACCCCGCCGGGATGCACGGGTTCGCCTCGGGGTCGCCATCGTCCAACCCGTCGGCGGCGTCGATGCGCGTGCCCGGCCCCCCCAACGCGATGAGGGCGTCTTCGGGGCAGTCATGGACGGGCAGGTCGGGGAACATGCGCCCATATTTGCTGCCGATGAAATCGTCGGGCACCACCGCCGTGCGGGTGGTCGTTTTTGGGTCGCTCATCAGTTACCTCCTTCAGAGAAAGACTGGACGCGAAAAGCGCGAAAATCCACGAAAGACGCGAAAGTGTTTAGCCAGCCATCAGAAGCGCGAAATGAACGGGAAGACGCGAAAAGGCGAGCGCGACCATTCCGGGTTGTTGAGCACCGATCTGGCATCATTTGAGATCCCGCCCTCTGCGTGCCTTTCGTGGATTTTCCCGCTTTTCGCGTCCAATCCCTCGCGGAAGAGCTACTTCCCCGCGAAGACGGAAGGGTCGAGCATCAGTTGGTCGACATAGCAATAGCCCCAATCCTCGCCGGGCTGAAAGGACTGCATGATGGCGTGCTGCGTCGCGTGGTAGTGCTTGGTGGCGTGGGTGTTCTTCGATGAGTCACAACAGCCAACATGGCCGCAGACGTGGCACATGCGCAGATGCACCCAGGTGTCACCTGTTTTCAGGCATTCTTCGCAGCCCTGCGCGCTGGGGGTGACGGTCTGAATCTGATCGAGATGTGTACACTGATGGTGTGCCATTTGGGGCGTGGCTCCTTTGTGGGAACGGCGGCTGCCTCGGGCACGACAAGTGCATGCCCATCAATCAGCCCCTCACACTGTACCCGATTTATAGCAGATCAGGAAAGGGAGCGCATCGCTCGATCTGGTAGGGCGCGCCTGGCAAGATGGGCAGGGGACCGACCCGCGCTAGGCGTCGAGCTTCGGGCGGGCGGAGGGCGGTGCCAGGCGATAGGGCAGATTGACGATGCGGAAGCGATGGCCGTCCTGCTCGCGCTCCAGCACGGCGCGCACGCGCTGGGCGATGCGCCGATGCAGCGGCCTTTCCCACAGCGCCAGATGCTCGCTCTGGGGCAGCAAGATGGCGAAGGTTTCCTCCGGCGGGGCCTCTTGCGCGACCCATTCCACGAAGCGCGCCATCGGGAAGACGACGTTGCGATAGGGCGAGATGATGATCTCAAGCTGCGGCTCGTGCCCCGTCGTCGATTGCCCCATGATCGCGTCCCAGCGGCGATGGAAGCTCTCGGCCTCGGCTTCATCCGCGACGATGTGGACGGCGATGGCGTGGGGGGCCACCTTGGCGGCATAGCGCAGCTCGGTGCGGGCATCGCGCACATTAAAGATCGGCACGATGGCGACGCTGGCCGTCACCTGGGGAAAGTTTTCCTCCACGAAGATGCGGTCGCGCGTGTAATAGCGCCGCAGCCACAGGAACGCCGCCACCAGCAATGGCACGATGATCAAGACGACCCACGCGCCCCGGTCGAATTTGGCGATGACGATCACCAGCGTCACGATGGCGGTCGTCACGGCCCCTAGCCCATTCGCGAACATGCGCCAGCCGCGATGGCCGACCGCCTCGCGCACGTGCTGCCAGTGCCGCACCATCCCCAAC
>JBBQSR010000233.1:0-6273 GCA_038234855.1 Ktedonobacterales bacterium
TCGTCGTCTTCGTTGCGCTCGGCCAGGTCGCGCGCCTCTTGCAGCGTCGCCTCGGCCCGCGCGTTGTCGTTGCTGTCGGCGTAGGCCAGCCCCAGGCTGCTCTGCACCTGCGCGTAAAGCTGCCGATTCGCCGCCGCCCGCAGATGCTCGGTCGCCATGTCCGCGTACCGCTGCGCCTGGGGGATCAACCCATCGCGCCGGAAGCCCAGGCTCACTTGCAGATAGAGATCCGCGATGCCCTGCGGCGTCAGCAGGTGCCGCCCCAGCGCCGATGCCCGCTCGAAGGTCGTCAGCGCGCTTGCCGTCTGCCCTAACCGGCTATACTCGTTGCCCAGGTTATGCAGCACCGACAACTCGAAGGACGGATCGCGCACGATATGCGAATCGATAGCCTCCAAGCACTGCCGATGCGCCTCGAAGGCCAACATCTGCATCCCCAGCAAATTGTACGCCTCGCCCAGCAGATTGCGCGACTGCTCCTGCGTCACCGGGTCGATGTCGCGCGTCAGCTTCAGATTGTTTTCCAGCACCGTGCGCGCCTTCTCGCCATCACCCAGCCGAATGTACGCCTCACCGAGCAACTGGTTGATCTGAATCTTTTGCGACGGCTGGCGCACGCCCTCGCGCACCGCTTCCAGTTGGTCGCGTGCCGACGTATAGCGATGCTCAGCCAGATCGATCTGTGCCTGCGCGATGGCGTTCTGCGTGCTATCCTCGGCCAGCGGCACCCCCGACGCCGTCTCAGGCGTGAAGGGCACATCCATCGCCAACAGATCCGACAGGTTCACATTCAACTTGCTCGCCAGCCAGGCCAGCGCCCGCAGCGACGGACGAATCTTGCCCCGCTCTACAGCGGAAACATAGCTCACCGAATAATCCGTCCCCGCCAGTTCGCTCTGCGTCATCCCCGACGTCTGCCGTGCATCACGAACGCGGTCGCCTAGCGTATTGGCCGTTCCCGCCGCGGTACTCGTTGCTGCCATCGTTGTTCTCCTCGTAAATTATCGTCGTCTCGTAAATTATCGTTGCGCCGTAGACCGTTGCACACGAAGCTTCGCACGCCCAATCTCGCCCCTCGCCACATCACAATGTGCGAGCCAACCGCTTGCAGCTATCACGCCCATTGCCAGGCCTCCTCCGCACCCCGAAAAGCGCAAAAAGACGGCACGCAAACACGCGGCATCTCCACTGCCAGTAGAATAAATTATACTCCCAATCGACCGTTAGGTCAATACTATCTGATAAATATTTGTAAGAATATATATCTGTTTCTTGAGAATGCCCCCTATTTTCGGGTATAACGCCATCATGATGAGCGTACCGAACTCTTCTCGCACTTAACCTGGCATCCGGTTTGCCCTTTTCGGTATAATACATTCAACAAACCATCCACACCACAGCACACCCCCACTCCACAAAGGATGCCCACCGATGACCGTGCCTACCCCACGCTCTAGCGCCCCCACCCCCGCATCCCATTCCGGCATGGGGGCCATCCCCTATCAGGGCGGCACCACCTTTCGCGTCTGGGCACCGAATGCCAGTGCCGTCTCCGTCATCGGTGATTTCAACGGTTGGGCCGCCGACGCCACACCCCTGGCCAGCGAAGCCGACGGCTTTTGGTCAGCGGATGTCCCCAACGTCGCTGATGGTGCCGCATATCGCTATCGCCTCGTCGCGGGCGAGGCCACCTTCGAGCGGCGCGATCCCTACGGTCGCGCGCTGAATGCCGATGCCAGTGCCTCGCTCGTCACGCGCATCGTCGCCCCACGCGAAAAGCCCGGCTACCAGACCCCCGCCTGGAACGAGATGGTCATCTACGAACTGCATATCGGCACCTTCAATCCCGCTGGCGGCAAGGTCCCCGGCACCTTTGATGACGCCATCACCCGTTTCTCCTACCTGCGCGACCTGGGCGTCAACACCATCGAGGTGCTGCCCATCATGCAGTTCGCGGGTGACATCTCCTGGGGCTACGATCCGGCTCAGCCCTTCGCTGTCGAGCGCACCTATGGCGGGCCAGCCGCCTTTCGCCGCTTCATCGAGGCCGCGCATGCCAATGGCCTGGCCGTCATCGTCGATGTTGTCTATAACCACTTCGGCCCCTATGGCCTCGACATCTGGCGCTTCGACGGCTGGTACGAGGGCGAGGGCGGCGGCATCTACTTCTATAATGATGGCCGTGCCGCGACGCCCTGGGGCGACACCCGCCCCGACTATGGCCGTGGTGAGGTTCGCCAATATCTGCGCGACAACGCCCTGATGTGGCTGCAAGACTACGACGTGGATGGCCTCCGTTTCGACGCCGTCGGCTACATCCGCAACATCAACGGGCTGGAAGGTGACGATGGCGCGCTCGGCGACGGCTGGAGCCTCGTCGAATGGATCAACCGCGAGATCCGCGCGACGCAGCCCTGGAAGATCACCATCGCCGAGGACCTGAACGTCAACGACGCCCTCACCCGCGCGGATGACGGCGGCGCGGGCTTCGATGCCCAATGGGATGCCATGTTCGTCTACCCCGTCCGCTCCGTGCTGGCGACCGTCCGCGACGAGGACCGCGACCTCGACAGCATCATCACCGCCATCACCCATCGCTTGAACGCGGATGCCTTTCGCCGCGTCATCTTCACCGAATCGCATGACGAGGTCGCCAATGGCAAGGTCCGCTTGCCCGAGGAAATCACCCCCGGCGACCCAGACACCTGGTTCGCCAAGAAGCGGTCTACCCTTGGTGCCGCGCTGCTCTTCACCGCCCCTGGCATTCCCATGCTCTTCCAGGGGCAAGAGTTCCTGGCCGACGCCACCTTTGATGCCAACCGTCCACTCGACTGGACCGATGCCGCGACGCACCAGGGCATCACCCTGCTCTACCACGATCTGCTGTTCCTGCGCCGCAACGCCGACAACGTCACACGCGGCCTGGCGGGCCAATCCATTGCCATCTTTCACGTCAACCACGACGCCAAGGTGCTGGCCTACCATCGATGGGATGCCAGTGGTCCCGGTGACAGCGTCATCGTCGTGCTCAACTTCGCCGACCACGGCCAAGCGGCGTATCGCATCGGCCTCCCCGCCGCTGGCACCTGGCGCGTCCGGCTGAATAGCGATAGCCACGATTACGACCCCGAGTTCGCCAACTTTGACACCGTCGATGTCGTCGCCAGCGAGCAGCCCTATGATGGCCTCCCGCATTCCGGTGTGCTCGGCATCGGCCCTTACACCGCCATCATCCTCTCGCAGGACCCGACGGCAGATTGATAGGGCGTGGGTGCGCAAACGGGTGGGTGCCACCACTGTTGTTGGTCCATGGTCGCACACAGGCGCAATCACCCTCCCGTCCCTGCTCACCCAGAATCTATCTCTCCCTTTTCCTGCCCTTCGTGGGGTTTCGTGGCCTTCGTGTTCGCCGTCCCCGCCCCGCTTTCGGCCTCCACCCGTCGCTGAAGCTGGCCGATGAAGTACCCCGCCGAACGGGCATGGCGCTCGCCGCCAAAGTGGGAATGCAGCGCGTAGCGCAGGGCGTCGAGCGCGTGGTCCTGCGCCTTCACCGGATGCTCATCAAAGAGCGCCGCCCCGTTGCCTGGCCCCACCTCGTCGGGGTAGTGATATTCCCCGAACTCGCGTAGCGTGTGGGTGCAGGCGGGATCGATCACCAGGCGCGGCGGGGCGGATTCCAGCAGCCCGCGCACCGTTTCGATGCCCGCGACCACGTTGTTGTCGCCCGCGCGCACGGCGGCGGGGCGGCCAGCGGCGCGCAATCGCTCATTCAACGCGGCGATGTTTTCGGGTCGGTCCGGTCCGGCGTACCACATCTGCACGTGATATTGCGCCGTCAGCGACAGCACCGCTGGGATGACGACCCGCTCGCGGTCCGCCCCGGTGGCGCGAAACTCGGCCATCTGGTGCACCACGCCGCCCCGCGCGCCAAACACGCTCAGGTGAAATGGGTTGCGATACCCCCAGTCGATGCCGCCGATGACCAGCTCCATCTCGCTGACGGGCGGCGCGGGCGCGACATTACCGCCCTCTAGCCGATATACCAGCCCCTCGCGCGCGACGAACTGCCCCTCTAATTCTTGCAGCGCATGGGTGCCCGTGTACCCCAGCGATTCCGCGTACCCCAGCGGCAAAAAAACATTCGCTCGCGTCGCTGCTCGCACGAGGCGATGGTCCGCCAACGGCGCTGCCTCGAAATCCGCGAAGAACTGGTCTTGCCCCCGAGGCGTCGAGGTCAACCATCCCTGCACCGGAAAGCCCGCCTGGCGCAACCGCGCCTTCATCACGCGCCACGCTTCATACCCGCAATACACCCCCTCATCCAGCCAAAAGAACGCCGCATTGAGTCCCCTCAAGTATCGAGTTGTTTATATCGTCCATGACGCCGCCGATCCACTGGGGGCTTGCCTTTTTCGGATTCCAGCACATAGCGGTAGACGGTTTTCACATCTACCTTGCATTCTCGGGCAATCGCCGCGAAACTTTCACCAGCCGCGCGTAACTGCTTCATTTTCGCCACCAAATCGGGATGAATGTATCGACTCCCCCTTACAACCGTGCCATCTTTTTTGCGGCGCAACGAGATTCCTCGCAGTGTTGCTAGTTGACCAATTAACACATCCCTTTGCTCAAGGTCGGGTGTGGGAAGGTCGAACCAACCAGCAAGACTTTCGCTTGCTGATAATGCCAGTTGACACAACGGGGCATATTCTGGTTTGGGTGAGATGCGAACGACACGTTTCACTTCCATATCAACTGCAATCCCGCGAGGCTCAAACATAAAGCCGAGCATTTCGCCGCGTTGTGCAGCAGTCATGTACCGCCACAGCGTCGCTAGGCTTGCCCATCGTTCACTTGCTGAAACGATATCATCCCCACTCATCTTAGGAAGTTTGACTGACTTTGGGCGAAGGACGTGCAGTTCTTCTTTAAGCGGTGACAACATCTCATCTTTCTCTTGTTCGTTAATATCCCCTTTGGCAAACATGGAGACGATTCTTTTTCGTTCAGCATCCAAATCAGAACGCCGTGCGATAACTTGCGGCGATTCCTGTTGTGATGCTTGATAGGATTGAGCGAAATCATCGGCCCGCTGTTTGACTTGCGATTGAATAGACTGAGTTAGAGCAAGATTTAGCAATAGTTCGATATCTACATCAAGCATCAAGTCTCGTACCGTTGCACTGCGACCAGAGCGGCACTCTTGACTTGTCGCATATGACATATCCATATACACGCCAGGACGATACCCATTGAGCGCAGCATCACACACCGCACAACGCAACAAACCCGAATAAGAATAAACCACGCCTTCGTATTGACCTGACCGTTTACGCTCTGAATAGGTCTTACGACCCATATTATTGTAATTTTGATGCTCCTGATTTATCGCGTCGATACGCTCGCATAGCTCAGCATTCCATGCGGCCAGGTGCAACCCTTCAAGTGGTCTTTTGGTAATCGGATCGTAGACCGTACCATGACCCGATGGAATCCCATCCTCTGCGATAAACTCGCGTGGCAATCGAGAAAGCAATAGGCGATGCACTCCCTCAGGAACAAAGGGACGCCCACCGGCGGCACCGTGTTTTGAGATAAAACGTTGTTTTCGTTCTTCTCCCAAATTCCCCGGATTCTTTGACCCCGTCAAAAAACCATACTTATTCAGCCAATGCGAGATTTGCTCGTAAGAAAATCCCTCAGCACGCATCTCCCCCATTTTTTGTAATGCTTCAAAAGCGGTCATCTGGGCCGACTCATTCCATGTTTCATCGGGAATGATAGGCAAACGCTGATTCACTGTGTACGTCATCAAGTTATAGCCAGCGGGCGGAGGCGGAATCGGTGCCCGTGCGTACCCGAAAGGGACAGGGCCATTATGGAGGCCCTGTCGTGCACGTGTTGAGATACCCATTACAACACGTTTAGAGATCTGACGGAGGTAGTTGCTATTGGTAATGTTCCCAATAGCAAAAGTCACTTGGGCACCGATGTCAGACTCAATGCGATCTAAGGCATGTTGCTCATCTGCGGTGCACCAGTAACCGCCTTGGTCACGGATCAGACGCAGTGCCAACCAGGGTGCCACTGGATCTCGACTCCATCGAGAAAGATCCAGCGAGACACTACAGTCAACATCTTTGCCAATCCGTGCAATATGTTTTTGCCAAAGCGGACGTTCTTCAATCGTCTCAGGTCCACCGCTTATGTCTTCTTCGATTGACCATGAAAGGACAATCCATCCTAACTTTCCACAGAAGCGGATGATCTCTG
>JBBQSR010000234.1:0-6235 GCA_038234855.1 Ktedonobacterales bacterium
CAGCGCCTGGGGATGCGGCTGCTGGACGAGCAAGGCCGCGACCAGCGCCTCAGCGATGCCCCGACGCCGCGCCGCCCGCACGATGCCGAGTTCCATCAAACAAAAAGAATCATCGAGCACCTGGCGGGTGCGCGCGGGGCCGAGGGCCTGGGCGACGCGGTCGCGCCACCACTGGCCGGGGAGGTTGCTGAAACCGTAGCCGACGCCGACGATGCGCTGCGTGGCCGTCTCGCGCGCCAGACAGCCGGTGAAGCCAGGCAGGGTACCGTGCCGCGCCAATTGGTCGGCTAGTTCGCGCGCGGGGCGTGGTCCGCTGGGCGGCTCGGCAAAGGCGTCGCGCCACGCCGCGATGATGGGCGCGGGGTCATCGCGCAGGGTAAAGGGAATGAGAGCAACATCCATCCGCGTGGGCTACCTCTCTTGGTGCGGGGCGGTCGCGGCAGGCGACGAGTGACGCATCGGCCAGCCGCGCGCCCCTGATGCCATTCATTGTAGCGCATGCGACTTGTGCCCCGCCGCCTGGCGTGCTAGAATGCGCACAAACACCCAGTATTATGTTACGTAGAGGAGCAATCCCCATGGGTTCGTTAGACGGCAAAAAGGCGCTCATCTTCGGCGTGGCCGACCACCACAGCATCGCCTGGGCCATCGCCGAGAAGCTGCGCGCGGCGGGGGCGGAACTGGCCTTTACCTATCAGGATCGCTTCGAGAAAAACATTCGCAAATTGGTGGCCGACCGGCCCGAGACGCCGCTGCTGCCCTGCGATGTGCAAGATGACGCGCAACTCGACGCCGTCTTCCAGACCGTGAATGAGCGGTGGGGTGGCCTCGATGTGCTGGTGCACGCCGTCGCCTTCGCCAGCCGCGACGCGCTGAATGGGCGCTACATCGACACGACGCGCACCGACTTTCAGCAGTCGCTCGACATCAGCGCCTATTCGCTGGTGGCGATGACGCGCCGCGCGGAGCCACTGATGGTGGCGCGCGGCGGCGGCTCGGTGGTGGCGATGACCTATCAGGCCAGCCAGCGCGTCGTGCCAAACTATAACCTGATGGCCGTTGCCAAGGCGGCGCTAGAAACGACGGTGCGCTACCTGGCCTATGATATGGGCAGCAACGGCATCCGTGTCAACGCGATCTCGGCTGGCCCCATCCGCACCATCTCGGCGATGGGCGTGGGCGCGGTGCGCAACATCTTCGACCAGGTCGAGGAAAAGTCGCCGCTGCGCCGCAACATCAGCGCTGACGATGTGGGCGACCTCGCCCTCTTCCTCTCCTCGGACGGGGCCAAGAACATCACTGGCCAGGTGCTCTTCGTGGATGCTGGCCACGGCACGCTGGCGGGGTAATTCGCTTGCTAACACCGGGGTCGACTGATCGCAGGGGATCAGTCGGCCCCGGTGCTGTACATCAGCGAGCAATCATTCAAGAATTTGGGCGGGTTGTCGATATCTTCCCCTATATTCCCATTCAGTGTGGGCAAGGGAAGAACAGATGCTACAACAACGCTGGGCCAACTATGTAAGTGCACTGGGGTTGGTGATCGTCCTCTCGTCGATGGCGGCATTTGCCCTGTGGTCGGCCCTCACGACCAGCGACCTGGCACACAACGCCACCCGCGCGGCATCGCTGAATGACCAATATCAGCAAGCGACGTACTGGATGAGCGAGGAAAACCGCGCCGAAACGCTCTATCGCCTGCGTCCCCTCCCCGCTAACGAGGAGGTCTACACCCGCGCTGGGGACAATTTTCTCGGCGCGATGCGCGCGGGGCAGGCGCTGCGCACGACGACGGAAAACGACTTCGCCACCACCATCATTGCCCTGCACGCGCAATATCAAGCGATCGTCCAGCAAGAGTTTACCGCGCTGGCGGTGGATGACCCGGCCCGCGTCACCGAAACCAGCGCCCAGAGCGATGCCGCCATCGCTGACCTCGAACGCCAGGTACAGCAAGAGGCGCAGCGGCACCATGCGCTCGCCCTTCAGCGGCTCGCCCAGCTCGCCACGACGCAGCGCATCATCTTCGTCGCGACGCCGCTGATCTTCGTACCGGGGTTTGGGTTGGTGGTCTTTTGCTTCGCGTTGCTGCACATCTCGCGCCGCAAAACGCAGGCCGCCCGCGAAGAAGCCCTCTTGCGCCAGATCCGCGAAGAGGCGGTGCAAACCGAATTAGTGCGGCTGCAACATTCTTCGCTGACGGATAACCTGACCGCGCTCGGCAACCATCGCGCCTATCAAGAGGCCCATCAGCGCGAGGTGGCGCAGGCGCAACGTTACAGCGAAACGCTCAGCCTGGCCCTGATCGACATCGACGAATTCAAGCAGTACAACGATCAGTTTGGGCATGCCTATGGCGACCACATCCTCACGACCTTCGCCACGGTCCTGCGCGACGCGCCGTTGGGGGAAAACGCCTTTCGCCTGGGTGGCGACGAATTCGCCGTCCTCCTGCGCCACACCACCATGGCAGAGGCCACCCAGGCCCTCGAAACCATCCGCGCGACGGTGCAGCACCAGATCGCGGGCGTCACTATCAGCATCGGCATCGCGACGCTCGCGCCCGATGCACAAAACGCGACCATCTTGCAAGAGCAAGCCGACGCGGCGCTCTACGAGGCCAAACGGCGGGGCCGCAACGCCCTGGTAACCTTCGCCGAGATCGCCGACCACATCACCCTGCTCACCTCGGCTCAGGCCCAGGCGTTGCGCCAATTGATCGCCGAGCAACGCCTCAGCATCGTCTTTCAGCCGATCTGGGATCTCGCGCACCAGCGCACGCTGGGGTACGAGGCGCTGATGCGGCCAGATAGCTGCTATGGGTTCCAGGGGCCACAAGAGGCGTTTGACATCGCGGAGCGCATGGGCCACACGCACGAACTCGACGCGGTGTGCCGTGCCGCCATCTTGGCGCGTGCCCACGAGCTGCCCGCCGACGCGCTACTTTTCATCAACGTCACGCCGCAGACGCTCGACCACGATCTGCTGGCGGGCACGACCCTGGCCGAGGCCGTTCAGGCCGCTGGGCTGCGACCAGACCAGGTGGTGCTGGAGATCACTGAACGCGCCATCGCGCGCCCCGAGGTGGTGGTACGTGAGGCGTCGCGCCTCCGTCGCCTGGGCTTCCAACTGGCGCTGGACGATGCCGGGGCGGGCAATGCCGGGCTAGAGATGCTGAGCCATCTCGCGGTGGACTACGTCAAAATCGACCGCGAAGTGATCGTGAATGCCCCCGCCGACACCGCAGCCCGCGCGGTGCTCGCGGGCATCATCGCCATCGCGCGTGAAACGCACAGCTATGTCATCGCCGAGGGCATCGAGGATCAAGCGACACTGCGGTTCATCCAACGCATGTCGATGCCGGAGATCGGCAGCGTACAGGGCGTCCAAGGCTACCTCATGGGGCGTCCTAGCGCCACAATGGCTGCGGCAGCGGAGCTGCTGCCCGCCGAACTTCCCGCCGCCTAAACCAAGGGTAGCCTCGGGTAGTGACGGCCAGCCCATCAGGAGAAAGTAGACCATGCAGATGCACGACAGTCCCTTCCACACACCGCTAGGGTGGTCCCAACGGCGACCCACCTATCGCGCCGTTCTCTTGCCCATCATCTGCGCCTTGGGCCTGGCGGCGTGTGGCGGCGGCGCGACCACCACCGCACGCGCGACGGCCACACCAGCGACGAACTGCGTGGTGCACGCGGCAGACCTGCGGTTTGGCGGGGGGGGGGACGCCGACGGCACCCCACCTCGCCCTTGCCGGGCAAAAGATCCTGCGCATCGCGGGGTCCACCGCCCTCGCCCCGCTCTTCCAAGAGGCCCAACACGCCTTTGACCCAAGCAACGGGGCCGTCACCCACGTACTGCCCACGGGGTCCACCGACGGACTCCAGCAGGTGGCGGCAGGGACGGCGGATATCGGCATGTCAGATATCTTTGCCTCGGAAAAAGGGATCGTGGGCCTGTCGGACGATCAAGTCGCGGCGGCGGTCTTTACCCTGGTCGTGAGTCCCGATCTGGGGAGCACGATCACGAATCTGACGATGCACCAGATCGCCGCGATCTATACCGGCACCATCACGAACTGGTCGCAGATCGCCGGGGGACCAAACGAACCGATCACGGTCATTGGCCGCTCACCAGGCTCTGGTACGAGAGCGACATTTGTGCGCTATGTGCTGCAACCGGGGGGCGCGCAAGATGCCGCCACGAAAACCACCCAGGTCGCGGCCAGCACCCAGGACCTCGTGAACGCGGTCGCCGCGCACCCAGGGGCCATCGGCTACATCGCCACCAACTTCGTGCTGAACGAGCCACAGGCAACGCGCGTCACGCCCATCTGCATCGATGGCTTTGGGGCTACCGCCGCCAACGTCGAAGCCGGGAGCTACCAATTCTGGACCTTTGAGCACGCGTACACCCGGACAGGGACATTGCGGGATGGCCAACACGGCATACTGCAAGCATTTTTGGCATTTCTCAATAGCAGCAGCTTCCAGACGTTGGCGCTCCCGCGCTACGGCTTCCTGCAAGTGGGGCAGATCCCCGCCTCGGTCGCGGCCACTCACCAGATCGTCCCCTAGCGACCGGGCGCTCGACGGGCCGCCCCAGCAGCGTCGATGCTGCTGGGGCGGCCCACGCGTACCCTCAGCGATCGCGGTGGCGGCGTTGCGCGTCGACGATGCGGTGCAGGTCTTCGAGCCAGGGGGTCGCGTAGTGGCGCTTACGCAGCCGCGCGTGGCGCGACCGCCAGCGCAGCCGCCAGAGGCCGTAGGTGCGTGCCCACGGCCCACGACGGCGGGGAAGGCGTGGGCGCGGCTGACGCAAGGCGATAGCATGCTTTTCGGCGAGCAAGGCCTGAAGGGCTTCTTGGTGATGGAGCGTCACAAGCATTTCATGCAGATAGGGCGACATCGCATCACCTAGCTTTCTCTGATAGAACGCACAATCAAGACACGAGCACAGGCATGTATGATGTATATCATACATGCCTGTGCAAAGGCAAGCACGAGCGCGGCGAAAAAGCGCGTCTCAGCCACCCTATTCGCCACCCATGCCCAGCGAATTATGCCCGATGTGAAACAGATGGGGTGCGTCATGCTGTTTCACTAAGGTGAGGAGGCATGCGCATGGTGGATATCGATGGACTATGAGCGTTTCGTCGCGCTGGTGCGGCCATCACTACGCGCCATGGTGCGCGTCGCCGCCAGCCTGGTGGGCATGATGGATGCCGAAGATGCGGCGCAAGAGGCGCTGGTGCGCGCGTGGCAGTCATGGCAAGCCGACCCCTCACGCCCCATCACGACCGCGTGGCTGCTCCGCATCACCATCAATGGCTGCCTCAACTGGCAAAAGGGCCATTTCGGCACCCATCAGCGGCGCAACGCTTCGCTGGAGCACCACGCCAGCACCGCGCTGGCCGCGCTGGGGGCACCGGGCGACGAGAGCCACGCCGCCGCGCTGGATCTGCGACACGCGGTCGACCAGTTGCCCAACGACCTGCGCGTGATCGTGCTGCTGCGCTACTATGGCGGGCTGGACGCGACGCAGATCGGCGAGGCCAGAGGCATGCCACCCGCGACGGTGCGCACCCACCTCCGCCGCGCCTTGCAGTTGCTGCGCGAACGCTTGCAGGCTCCCGCCGCTCAGGCTGGGGAACCAGAAAGGGAGACGACCGATGGCTGATCCGCATGAGGGCACCAACGATGCCCTGCCGCCCGAGCTAGGCGATATCGCCCGACAGTTGCAGCAGGACAGCGCGGAATGGGCCACCACCCTCCCCTGGACGGGGGCGCTGGAACGGCGCGTCGCGACCCTGGCACCGTCGCCCCCCGCCGACACGGCACGGGTGCTGGATGAGGGTGTAGCGGGGAACCGACCAGTTCTCGTCAGTCACCGTCCCCTGACCACCCGCCGCGCAGCACCACCCCTCATCGGTGGCGTTGTGGCGATCATGTTGCTCGTGACGCTGATCGGCTTCTTTCAGCGGCGCGCGGCCTCCCCGACGCCCGCCGCTGGCGCGCCCATCTACCTCACCTGGGCCGATCAGCGTGGCTACAGCCTGGGTGCCCTCGATGGCACGAATGGCCACATCCTTTGGCACGATGCCATCACTGGGGTGATCAATGGCGCGCCAATCGGTTTGGTCAAGGCGGATGACAGCCTGTATCTTTATGGGGGCCTTGCCCAGACGAATCCGCAAGGAAGCACCGCGCGGCTCACGAAGTTGCAAGCCAGCGAT
>JBBQSR010000235.1:0-6232 GCA_038234855.1 Ktedonobacterales bacterium
TATAGCCAATATCTGCGGTCTGACTGGCAGCGCCATGTCGATGACCCCGCCACCTGGGCCAACCTTGATAGCATCCCTGATGGCGAGCTGTGGGCGACCCACCGCCGCCTCAAGCAAGACCTGATCGCCTATGCCCGCCAGCGCATCCGCCAGCGCGACGAGCGACTGGGTGAGGGCGCGAGCCTGATGCCCGGTGGCCAGTCGATGCTGAACCCCGATGCGCTGACCATCGGTTTCGCGCGCCGCTTCGCTACCTATAAGCGCGCGACGCTGCTTTTCCGCGACCGCGAACGGCTGCTGCGGCTGCTCAACGTCCCAGGTCGCCCGGTGCAGATCGTCTTCGCGGGCAAGGCGCACCCCGCCGATCAGCCGGGGCAGTCCTTCATCCGCGAGATCGAGCATTACACGCGCGAACCCGAGTTCGCAGGCAAGGTCGTGTTGCTGGAAGAGTACGACATGGGTATGGCGCGGCATCTGGTGGCAGGCGCGGACCTGTGGCTCAACACCCCCACGCGCCCCTACGAGGCCAGCGGCACCAGCGGCGAAAAGGCCGCGCTGAATGGTCTGCCGAATTGCAGTGTGCTCGATGGCTGGTGGGCCGAGGGCTTCAACGGCCACAACGGCTGGTCCATCGGCGACGAGCGCGAGTACCTGAACCCCGAGACGCAAAACGACGCCGACGCAGATTCGCTCTACACCGTGCTGGAACGCCAGATTATCCCCACCTATTACGAGATGGGGCCAGATGGCATCCCCCACGCCTGGGTGAAGGTGATGAAGGAAGCGATCCGCACCTGCGCGCCGCGCTTCAGCATGAGCCGCATGGTGAAGGAGTACGTCGAGCGGCTGTACCTGCCCGCCGCGCAACTTGGCCAGGTGGTCAGCAGCGACGGCTACGCCCTGGCCCGCCAACTGGCCGCGTGGAAGGCGCGCGTGCGCGCCGCCTGGCCCTCCGTCACGGTCGAGGCGCGCGGCCCGCACGATGGGCAACTGGCCGTCAACCAATTCGTCGATGTCACCGCGTCCGTCCGGCTGGGCGGCCTGACGATGCGCGACGTAGCGGTGGAGCTGGTCTGGGGCCACGACGACAATGGACGCCTCCGCGACGCCGTGGTGGTCCCCATGGTGGCCGGTGAGTCGCTCTCGGACGGTCGCCAGACCTTCGCCGCGCGCTTCACCCCCGACCGCAACGGCGCGCTCATCTACGGCGTGCGTGCCCGCCCCAACCACCCCGCCCTCCCCGACCCCAACGAGATGGGCCTGGCGACCTGGTCGGAGTAAACGATTCTTTATAAGCAAAAGAATGGGGATAGGCGATCTTGAAAGATCGCCTATCCCCGTTTTGTGGCAGTGACTTCGGAGCAGTGCGCGACGCTGCTGCTTCCTAGCTTTGTACGACGGTCCAGGTGCCGTTCAGGTAATGCATGATCAAGAGTCGGCCTGATGAGGTGCAGCCGCAGGAAGATCCCGCCCCCTCTTGCACATTGGCGCTGCCGACCGCCCACGCTTCATCGGGGGTTACGAATGAGACGCCTGAGAGGTCATCGGCAATGCGGTTCGGGATAGTGGGTGATGTGGCGCGTTCCCATGTGACGCCGTTGTAATGATAAATGACGGTGGGCACCGCAATGGGTGAGCCGATGTGCTCCAGTCCTTTGACACTCAGCAGCCAGCCATCGGTGGGCGAAAGCATTTTGAGGGTGGCTATTGCCCCGTCTGCGAGTCCGCCCCCGGTTTGGTCAGGCAGTTGCACCCAACGGCCCTCCGTATAGTGCCAAAAGGCAATTTTTGACGTGACATTGTGGTTGACCACCGTATCGATCTCGCCTGTCGCCCAGCCATCGGTGGCGGAACTCATGGAAAGGCTCGTGATCTGCGCCTTGGGAAACGTCTGTTGCACGCGCCATTGGCCGTTGATGAGGCGCAAAAACATTCCCGCCGTAACATTGCCTGTGCCCTGACCACCATCCAGGCTCGTCGCTCCGAGCCACCCATCGGTCGCTGAAAGTATGTCGATGCTTTCGGCCCACGAGATCGCAGCAGGTAAGGTTTCGGCTTTCCACTGGGCATGGTGGTAGTGAAGAATGCGCTTATTGGAGCTGTCCGTAATAGCCCAGCCCTCGGTCGCGCTCACCATCGCCAGGGTGTTCAGCCCACCGATCGCATCCGCTGCGACCCGCGACCAACTCGTGCCGTCATAATGCAGCACCAGACTTTGCGCCGGGGCATTTGCATCATAGCCAACCGCCCAGCCATCGTTCGCGGTGACCATGTGAACGTCGTGGAGTCCGATGCCATCGGTCAACCCAGTGACCGTGACAGCTTGCCATGCCCCCCCCGTGAAATGAGAGAAGAATGGGTGTATCGCTTGACCGCATGGCCACTGGCATTGGGTGCCGACGGCCCAGCCATCTTCCGCGCTATCCATGCTCACTTTGGCATTTTGGATTTCGTTGCCGACATGGGCACCTGGCGTGCTCTGCGGGTGATTGCCTGGATTGGTAGAGGCAGATCCTGGGCGGTTGGCAAAGATGCCATGCGCCAGGAGTGCGATCAAGACGACGGCGGCGAGCGAAGCCGTCCCTGTGACGAAACTGGTCGCGCGTCGTGTGGTTGGCTGTCCTCGGTAGGTAGCTGCTTGTGGTGTTTGGGGTGAGCGTGTTTGCTGTTCCATAAAAAGAGTTCCTCGTTGTTCGGTACGCAGCTCATCAGCCACGCTTTGCCATAACTGGGCAGATGGCGGCGGCTGCGCGGTGCGGTCATAGTGGGCACGAAGACGCTGTGCGATATCGTCATACTCGTGAGGCAGTTCGTTCATAGGGTTTCCTCCGCAAAAGCCGTCTGGCGCAGATGCATGCGTAGCGCATCCAGGGCGCGCTGTAAGCGCGATTTGACCGTCCCCAAGAGCGTATCGGTCACGAGGGCAATCTCAGAGAGCACCAGTCCGGCAAAAAAATGGAGTTCGAGGATGCGTCGCTGCTCGGGCGAGAGAATGGCCAATGCCGTTAGCAATTCGACATCGGCTTCCTGGCGAAGCACGTGCGCTTCCGCGTCATAGGCGTCGGCGAGCATAGCGCCATTTTCCAGGGGGAGTTGCGGTACGACGTGCTTGCGCATGACCTTACGACACCGATTCGCGACGGTTGTCAGCAACCATGGCCGAAATGGCCGCGTATGTTGATAGTTTTTTAAGCCGCGCCACACATCGAGCCAGGCTTCCTGCACGGCATCCTCCACTTGCGAACGATCTGCCAACAGGGCGTAAGCGGTCCGCCAAACAAGCTGGCCATACAGTTCGACGAGCTGCTGGAAGGCCTGTTGGTCATCTTGCTGCGCGCGTTGGATCAGATCGTTTTCCACCCTCACGGTCCTTTCTGTGCGCGCTTCCAGTCATCTTCGTTATCTGTATCTATCCCCCTTTCGACGAAACGGTTCCCCTGATGAATGGGGCTTTTGCTGGATGGTGCGTTGAAATGGAACACCTATGACGAGAGAGCCGAGTCGTTTGTTATGCGACTCGGCTCTCTGGTGGCAGTGATGCGTGTTAGCGGCGTCTGCCCAACTGGTTGAAGACCAGGTTCAGCACGAAGGCGATGAGGAAGGTTGCTGCCCCAATGATGGCGGCGGTGATGAATCCCCCGCGCACATGATGATTGGTCGTCAGGAAGTAGATCACCTCATAGATGAGGCCCGCGATGGCTCCTGAGATGACGGCGAAGATGGCGCTGCGGATGACGGACTGTGACGACATGGTGATGACTCCTTTGCGTGAATAAGCGCGGGATCGCGCTACCGTTAGCATAGGGGCAAAAGCCGAGGAAGTGTAGTGTCGAAAGACCTATTTTTCCGACGCTCATTTACTGGTGGGCGTCACAACCACGGCAGCGCGACGGTGCGCCTCGCCAAACGCCACCTCGGCCAGGAAGTCGGCCAGGTCGGCGCGGGCGAGGGGCCGTGCCCCCTTGGGGATGCTCGGGTCGGTCTGGCACGGACCCTGTGTCGTGCCGTTGGTGAGGTCCAGCACGCGCGCTATGGTGAAGTTCGTCGGGCTGTTGCTGACGAGGTCTTCCATCATGTGCATGTCGGCGTATAGGGTGCGATGACGATTGATAGGCAGCCGCAGCTTGCCGGTGATGCCTGGTGGTGGCGGCGGGGCCTCGCGCGCGGCACACGCCGTGACGCACAAGAAACGCCGGATACCATTATTCGCCATCGCCCGCAGGATGGTCGTCGTGCTATGGTAAAAGAAGTCGGTCTGTCGCTCCGAGTCGGGCGCGACCAAGGTGATGACCGCGTCGCGGCCCTGCACCACGCCGCCCACCGCATCTGGGTCAAAGACGTCGCCGACGGTGATGGTGAGGCTGGGGTGGGTGATGGCGAGCGATCCCGTCCGCCGCACCAGCGCGTGCACCAGATGGCCGCGTGCCAGCGCGCCAGCCACCAGCAGCCGCCCCGTGCGGCCCGATGCCCCCATGATGGCCAGCTCGTGGGGACGGCTGACCGGGTAGGGGGCATCGATGAAATGAATATCCAGCGTGCTCATGCCTCGTCCTTTTCACTCGCTCGGTGGCTGACTGCCCGATTTTTTTCCTTATTGTATCATGTCGCCCCAGAGCGCCTCAAAAGAACATTGCTCACAACAATATGCGCCGTCTTTCTCGCTATTCAGGATCCTGGGGCGTATAAAGAAACCCCTCCCCGTCGCGCGACGGGGAGGGGTTTGCGAGCGAGACGCCTACCGACGGCCCCCGGCCTTTTCGGGCTGGATGACGGGGATTTTCGAGACGTTCCAGCGGTCGTTGACCGAGGCAACCTCATATTTCACCATGGCGATGGCGTCGGTGGGGCAGCGCACGATGCACAGTCCGCAACGGATGCACTTCTCTTCGTCGATGATCATGTCCGCGCCGCCATCCCAGTCCGCGCCCGCGATCTGGTGCAGCTTGTCGCCCTTCACCACCGACTTTAGCCCCTGCATGCTGATGCAGTCATAGGGGCAGATGTCGACGCACCCGGAGCAGAGGATGCAGATCGACGGGTCGATCTGGATGTTGAGCTGGCACTGCAAGCAGCGGCGCGCTTGCTCGACGGCCTCCTCGGGGGAATAGCCCGTCTCGCTTTCCACCGAGATGCTGAAGCGTTTCGCCAGCGGCAACGAGGGGATGACCTCCCACGGGATCGCCTCGTAGTCATCGACCATGCCCCGGCGAAAGTCGGGTAGCTCGATCTCGATAGCCTCGGTCGCGCCCTTCTCGGGGCCGGTGAGGAAGCGATTGATGGCGGTGGCGGCGTCGCGGCCATCGGCGATGGCCGAGATGAGGTTGCGCGCGCCCTCGGTGTAGTCGCCGCCCGCGAAGAGGCCGGGGCGGCTCGTCATCCACGTGTTGCGGTCGATCAGTGGCAGACCCCAGCGGTTCGTTTCCAGCGCCAGATCCTTGGGAATCCACGCGGAGTCTGAATCTTGGCCGAAGGCGGCGATGATGGTGTCGCACTCGATGACGTATTCCGAGCCAGGGATGAGCACCGGGCGGCGACGACCAGAGGAGTCTGGGTCGCCGAGCTTGTTGCGGACCATCTTGATGCCCGACACATGTTCGCCGTCGTTCGAGAGGATCTCGGTCTGCGTGACGAGGTACTGGAACTCGACGTGCTCCAGCATCGCTTCATCCACCTCGTATTCGTCGGAGGGCATCTCTTCCTTGGTGCGGCGGTAGAGGACGTAGACCTTTTCCGCGCCGAAGCGGATGGCCGAGCGGCAGCAGTCCATGGCGGTGAAGCCACCACCCAGGACGACGACCTTCTTGCCGATGGCGACGGGTTCGCCAAAGTTGACTTTTTCGAGGAAGGGCAAGCCCTGCTCGACGCCCTTGAAGTCCACACCAGGGATGACTTTGTTATCGGGGCCGGTGATGGCCTTGGGCACCTGACAGCCAGCGGCGATGAAGACCGCCTGGTATTCGTTGACCAGATCAGTCAACTGCACATCGCGCCCGATGGTGGTGTTGAAGCGCATGTCGACGCCGAGGGCTTCCATATATTCGTCGGTTTCCTCGTGCGTCACCTCGCGCGGCAAGCGCCAGATGGGGATGCCACCGACCATCATGCCGCCCGCGACGGCGTAGGAATCATACAGGGTGATGGGGTAGCCCATCTCGGCTAGGTCGCGTGCCGCCGCGACGCCCGCCGATCCCGCGCCGATGATGGCGACCCGCTTGTCGGGCTTGGTGATGAC
>JBBQSR010000236.1:0-6199 GCA_038234855.1 Ktedonobacterales bacterium
GTGCTCCTAGATCCAGCCTTTGCGCGTGAAGTAGTAGAGTTGCATCGCGGTCAACAAGCCCATCCCCAGCAATGCCACCCAAAAGAAGTAGCCGTTGTCGTGCACGACCTGCGGCGAAAACGCGAAGTTTTGTCCAAAGACGCCCGTGATGAAGGTGATGGGCATGAAGATGGTGGCGATGACGGCGAGTTGCTTCATCACGACATTCAGACGATTCGAGACGGTAGAAAGGTAGACATCCAGCAGGCCGCTCATCAGGTCACGGTACGAGTCCAGCACCTCGAAGGCGCGGATGAGGTGGTCGTGCATGTCGGCGAAATAGGGTTCGATCTCGGTGGGGATGACATCGCCCGTGCGGGCGATGAGCGCGTTGGCGACCTCGACCTGCGGGCTGATGACGCGGCGCATCAAGCCCACCGTGCGCTTCAGTTGAAAGATGCGTCCCTGCACCGCGTCCGTCACGGAGTTCACGGTGGCGTCTTCCAGGTCGTCGATGACGCCATCGATCTGGTCGAGCACGGGAAAATACGAATCCACCAGATTATCGAGGATGCTGTGCAGCAGCCGCCCCAAGCCGCGCCCCATGACATCCGCCGTGATCTTGCCCTTCGCCGTCGCGTCGCAGAGCGTGGTGAGCCAGGGGAAGGATTCGCGGTGCACCGTGATGACGAAATTTTGCCCAAAGGCGATGTCGAGCTTAGGCGTCGCGCCGTCCTCGGTCGTTTCATCGAAGGTCAGGCCATGCATGACCAGATAGAAATAGCCCTTGCCCTCGGTGAATTTCGCCCGCTCGCGGTCCTCTTGCATGGTGTCGAGCGTGATAGACGACAGTTTGAAGGTGGTATGTAGCGCGTCGCGGCACTCCGCGATGTCGCCGTCGAGGTCCAGCCAGATCACCGCCTGGGGGTCGTGCAGCACGTCGCCCAGCGTCTTGATCGTCGCACCCTTGTTGAGCTTGCCATTTTGCCAGACCAATAAACGTTGTTGCATGCCGTTGGCTCATTTCTCACATAGATGGGTTTCCGCTTCATTATCGACTATCATTCGCACGCAGATGAGAGAAATAGGACATTTGTGATGCCTGGACGCGGCACCGGGGCAATTCGCGCCCAGGAAAAAGGGGATGCTGAGCTACCAGGTCAGTTGGCGCAGGGGGACGTCGTCATGCCACCAGAGGTAGTGCGGCACGCGCGGGTCGCGCTGCACGCACAGGTGCGTGCGCCCCGTCGCCGTCCCCTTGATGTCAAAGCGGCGACCGATGTGCATCTCAAGATATGGCAGGTCGTCGAGCTGCGGATGGCTGAAAGCATCGGCCATGTTGCTGACGGTGAGGATGGTGAAGCCCTGCGTCTGTGCCCACGCGCCCAGGCCCCGGAAGGGCAGTTCCATGTAGTTGCGCGACCACGTCAGATGACGGTGCCAGCGCAGCCGGGGACCGCTGATGGTCAGGTAATGGCGCAGCTTGGGCAGCAGATGGTCCATCCGTCCGGGGCGCTCGGGGGCGATGGGCCAGCCCGTCCACAGCCGCGCCGGTCCCCACACGGCGGCGTCGAGCGTCAGCGCGACACGGATGGGGCGCGCGGGCGCGGCGGCGGTGCCATCACGCAGGTCCGCAAGATATTGCAAGATGGCCGAGCCGCCCGCGCTGTGCCCAAAGAGGTAGATGTGCCCCGTCTCGCCCTCGGGCAGCGCCGCCAGCAGCCGCGCGATGCGCTGCCCCGCGATGCGGGCGAAGTGCGCCTCGACATAGCGCACGTGCCCCTGAATCCATTCCTCCCAGGCGAGGCCGGGGGCGATGTCGGCGCGCTCAGGGTAGCGGGCGCGCAGCGTCTCGCCCAGGTGGTCGAGCCACTGGCTCCACTGGCGAATGCCCACACGCTTTAACCACGGCACCACGGGGATGCCATGCGACAAGATCAAGATGTCGTCGGCCTCAGGCAGGGGCAGATCAAAGGTGGGCACGTTGCAGCCGAGCGAGCGGCCCATCAATTGCCGCTGGGGCAGCGCCGCTTGGCGACGACGCAGCCAGGCCAGGCGGCGGCTGCGCGCCAGCCGCTCATCTGGGGTGAGCGGGCGCACCAAGCGCGGATTGATGAGCGAGATGAAGCCCATCATCAAGAAGAAGACCGGCAGCCACAGCGACCGTGGCACCAAACGACGAATGATGGCGGACAAGGACGGCACATGCATTTCTGAGAAACCTCTCTGCGCGACGCGACAGCGCCAACAAAGAACCACGTATGGTGAAGAATCACCTCTATTATACGATATTTCGCGCCCGCCTGCCCTGCATTCCTGGTCAAACATTTCCTGACAGCGATTTGAATCTCGTACCGGGATCGCATATACTGCAAGCAGCACTCACAGAATGCTGACAGCGCCCCCTTGGTGGGGCAGGTGCTGGCCGATCTTTCGCAAGGGAGCCACGCCAGCGCAACACGATATCAGGAACACAAATGAGGAGGTCGGCGCCTCCACTCCGCACCGCAGAGCGACTGCGCGCCGAACATCGGTGAGCACTTTTTACACAACCCCCGAAGGCAAAAAACTCGTCACGGTCATCCCTGGCGATGGCATTGGTCCCGAGGTCGTGCAAGCCGCGCAGCGCATCATCGCGGCCACGGGTGTCCCCGTCGCCTGGGAAGAGCGCCACGCGGGCGAGCGCGTCTTTAAGCAGGGCATCGCGTCGGGCGTACCCGCAGACACCATCGAATCCATCCGCAAGACGCGCGTGGTGCTGAAGGGCCCGCTGGGCACGCCCATCGGCTATGGCGAAAAGAGCGCCAACGTCACGCTGCGCAAGCTCTTCGAGACGTATGGCAACATCCGTCCGGTGCGCGAGCTGCCCGGCGTCATCACGCCCTTCAGCGGGCGCGGCATCGACCTAGTGGTGGTGCGCGAGAATGTCGAGGACCTGTACGCGGGCATCGAGCACATGCAGACCCCTGGCGTGGCCCAGTGCCTGAAACTGATCTCACGCAAGGGCTGTGAAAAGATCGTGCGCCTCGCCTTGGAGTTCGCGCGCTCCGAGGGCCGCACCCAGGTCCACTGCGCCACCAAGTCCAACATCATGAAGTTCACCGAAGGCTTGCTCAAGCGCACCTTCGAGGACATCGCACCCGAGTACCCCGAGATCAACGCCCAGCACATCATCATCGATAACTGCTGCCATCAGCTCGTGCGCCGCCCCGAGCAGTTCAACGTCATCGTCACGACGAACATGAATGGCGACATCATGAGCGACCTGACTTCGGGCCTCATCGGCGGCCTCGGCTTCGCGCCCTCGGCCAACATCGGCAACGACGTCTCGATCTTCGAGGCCGTGCATGGTTCCGCGCCGAAATACGCGGGCAAAGACACGATCAACCCGACCGCGCTGATCATGTCCGCCGTGATGATGCTGCGCCACCTGGGCGAGTTCCAAGCCGCGCTCGACATCGAGCATGCCGTGCTGGTGACGATGGAAACCGGCACCCTCACGCGCGATGTTGCGGGCGACACGGGCGCGGTGGGCACCACCGCCTTCACCGACGCCATCATCGGCAATCTGGGCAAGCGCGCCCAGGGCTGGAACGTCCGCGAATATCACCCCATCAAGCTGACCGAGTTCTCGCCCGCTGAGGACTATGTGCACGTGGAAACGCGCCGCGTCGAGGGGATGGATGTCTTCGTGGAATCGGCCCTGACCCCCGAAGAGTTGGGCAAGAGCCTGATCGACCTCGCCGAGGGCACGCCGCTGCACCTCAAGATGATCTCGAATCGCGGCACCAAGGTCTTCCCCGCGATGGGCGCGATGACCGACTGTGTCGACCAGCACCGCTGCCGCTTCATCGTGAATGAGGCCGAGGGTGACCTGGCCGACGATGCCGCGCTGGACCTGCTGGCGCGAGTCGCCAAAAAGCACCGCTGGACGCACATCGAGAAGCTGCATATCTTTGATGGCAAGAAAGCGTACTCGCTGGCCCAAGGCGAAGACTAGCGCCGCTGTGCAGGGCGGCTGGGGCACCCCGTCCCCGCCGCCCTGCACGCCCCCTACAGCACCATAGCGAGAAAGACCTTCGGCAAAAGCGAACGAAGGCCGGAACACGTGCGCCATTTTCGCGCGCGGGACGTTATCATGGAAGGAGCCATCATCCAGCGAACTCGACGCCTTCACCACCGATTTCACCGCCGAACGCCTGACGGATTTCACCGCCGACTTGCGCGGCAAGGGTGGCATCGACCGCACCTTTGACCGCCTCGTGCACTTGCCGTCTGCCGCAAGAAGGATGATGGACCGGCACCCCATCAGAGATGGTACAATACGAGGAATCGTCAAAGGGAGGATGTATCGATGCCCGTAGAACCTCTGGCCGCGCTGGAAATAGCGCGTTTCATCGCCAGAAGACCCACTCCCGAGCAAATCGTCGCGTTTCATCCCTCCCCTGCCGCCAGCGAGCGCGCCTATGCCCTCATCGCCGCCGACCGCGCGGGCACGCTCACCGAGGACGAACGCGCCGAACTGGACCAATCTGTGTATTTAGAGCATATGATGCGCCTCATCAAAGCCGAAGCACATCTTATGTTGCACCAGCAGGCATCCTAAACGTGACGCGCATCTCAGAAAGATTGCGCGCCCAAGTGCGAGATCGCGCTAAGGGACGCTGTGAATACTGTTTGATAGATGAGGATGACGCAATCTATCCCCATGAACCCGATCACGTCATCGCAGAAAAACATGGCGGTTTGACAACCCTCGAAAATCTTGCGTGGTCATGTTTCATCTGTAATCGCTTCAAGGGGTCCGATTTATCTTCGGTTGATCCAGCAACTGGAGAGCCGACGTTTTTGTTCAATCCGCGCAAGCAACAGTGGCATCGTCATTTTCGGCTCAATGGCGGGCGTATCGATCCTTTGACCGCCTGTGGTCGTGCGACTATCAATCTGCTGCATTTCAACACTCCGTCAAATATCTCCGAGAGACTGAGACTGATCGGCATAGGTCATTATCCCGTGAAATAGCAAGCTTCCTACGCAAAACTGAACAAATATCAAGACTCGTGCACCATTTGGGTTCATAAGGCGTTATAATGGAAGGAGCCATCATCCAGCCAGGGAGCGACCGCATTTTTATGACCACTTCAACCCCGACTACGGCGGCCATCGCCACGCCAACCACCACCGCGCCCCAGCGCCCACGCACCGTGGTAGATGCCGATGCCACGCGCCGCGCCACCAGCCAGCGCGCCGCCGCCGAGGGGCGGCTGGAACTCGTGACCGATGCGAGCATCACCGAGGATTCCCTCGCGGGGTCGCTCGTCGGCGTGAGCGGGGGCATCATCGCCGTCGCCACGTTGCTGGTGGCGGTGCCGCTGACGGCATGGGCCTTCCAGGCGCGCAGCCACCACACCACCTGGCAACTGACGGGCATCACCCTGCCCGCGCTCATTGCCGTGAATCTGCTGCTGGGCTATGGGGCCACCATAGCGCACGAATGGCTGCACGCCGCCGCCTGTCGCGCGCAGGGGGGCAACGCCTTCCTGGTGCCCGCCGCGCCCTATCGTTTCACCTGGACGGCCCCGAACCAGGGCTTCAGCCGGGCGAGTTACGCGCTGGTGCTGGTGGCTCCGCTGCTGGCCTTCGCCGTGGTGTGGCTGGTCATGCTCGCCCTCAGCCCGGTCGTCGCGGCATTCCTGGTCGCGCCGGTGGCCATCAACGCCGCCCTGGCTGGCGCGGACCTGTGGACGCTCGTCGTCGCGCGTCGCCAGCCCGAGCGCGCCGCCCTCTTCGTGGATCGCCACCCCGGCTTCGCCACCTACGCCATCACCACGACCAAGCCGATCAAGAAGACGGTCGCTAAGAAAGTGGCGAAATAGTGGCTGGTGCCTACATGGCCCGCGCTATACTTTGATCAGGATAGTCTGAAAAGGTGAAGGTGGTACGAAGATGACACAGATCGCGGAGCGAGTGACGGCCATCACGCGGAGCGAGCGGGTCGGGCGGGCGGCGGAGCGGCTGGTCGACCCGCGTGCGGCGCTGGCGGGGGCCATCGCGGCGGCGGCCTACGCTGCGGAGATGTATGCCGACATGGCCGTGACGGGTAGCAAATTCGATGATGTGCAATTGGTCGAATCGGGCGTGCGCGGCAAGCAAGCGCGTGTGCCCGTGCTGGGGATGGCCCTGCACCTGGCGAACGGCGCGGCGCTGGGCGGCCTCTACC
>JBBQSR010000237.1:0-6163 GCA_038234855.1 Ktedonobacterales bacterium
GTGTGGTACGCAAATGATGCGACGAAGCCGACGAAAAGCAGCGCCGCCAGCCAATACCAGCCATGTGCCTGACTAAAGAAACCGATCAGCAGCATCACCAACGCGCCAAAGAAGAGGATGACATTGAGATTGCCCTGGCGATCGCTCTGCCGCGTGAAATCATCACGCAATTCGGTGAAGTGCGCTAGCCGCGCTTGATACGTCGCCGCTGGCGTGGTCGTTTGGGCCTCTGGTGGGGGAATGAATGGGTACATGAGCAATCCTTTATCGTGCAGAATGACGGTTCAGTTCATCCCCCAGATCATATCATGACCAATGCCAAGGGGGACCAACCACGACGGCTGGTCCCCCAGAGAAGCGACGATACTTTGCTGATTGTTTACGCGGCGCGGCGGCCACGGGTGGTGGTGGGCTTGCTGCGCGCATCCCACTGCGTGCTCTGGCGGCGCACCGTGACGTTCGCGGGCAAGGCCGCGGCGGTGTCTTCGTCAATCTGAAAGACGCCGATGGCCTCGTGCAATTCCCGGCTGAGGTCGCGCAGTTGGCTAGTGGCGGCGACGGTTTCCTCGACCTGAGCCGCCATCTCTTCCGTCGCGGCAGAGACTTCCTCAGAGGCGGCGCTGTTTTCTTCGCTGGCGGCGGCCACAGTCGAGACGGCGGTGTTGGCGCGCTGTGCACTCGTAGCGACGATCTGCGCTTGGCGAATGGCCTCTTGCATCTTTTCCAAGATCTGCCCCAGTGCATGCGATGCCTCGGTTGAGCGCGCGGTGACGCCCTCGACCTGGCTGACACCGCCCTCCATCGTCGTCAAGGTCCGTTCGATCTGCCCCTGCACCTCGGCGATGATCTTCGAGATGTCTTGCGTCGCGCCCGTGGCGCGCTCGGCCAGCTTGCGCACCTCATCGGCGACGACAGCGAAGCCCCGGCCATGCTCACCCGCGCGGGCGGCCTCGATGGCGGCATTCAGCGCCAACAGATTCGTTTGGTCGGCGATATCCGCGATGGAGGTGGTGATGGCATCGATGGCCTGTGAACGTTGCGCCAGCACATGCACCTGCGCCGCCGCCTCACCGACATTGCGCCCGACCCCCTGGATGGCGGTCAGCGTCTCATTGATGATCTGCGCACTCTGCTGGGCGACGACGCCCGACTCGCTGGCGGCGATGGAAACCTGCTCACCCGCGTCGCGCAGTTGCTCCATCTCGCGCGAGATCGCCATCAACTGCTCGGATTGCTCGTGCACGCTGCCCGCCACCTGCTGAATGGTCTGCGCGACCTGATTCGTGGCACTGCCCGACTGGTCGGCGGCATCCGCGATCTGCGCGGCGGAGGTGGCGATGCCCGTGCCCGCCTCGGTGATGTGACCGACCACCTGGCGCAACTGATGAATCATCTCGCTGACGGCCTCGGTCAGTTGCCCCGTCTCGCTGCGGCCACCATAGGCCGTCACCAGGTCATCGATGGGTGCCAGATTGCCCAACGCCACCTGCTGCGTCGCCGCTACCACGGCGGTTAGGGGCCGCACGATCAACCGCGCGACAAAGAGACTGAGGCCGATAGATGTCGCCAACGCGACGACGCTCAAGATGCCGAGCAACAACGTCAACTGATCGTGAACCGCCGCAGCCTGAGTAATGGCGGCCTGAGACTGCTGCACATTAATATCCAACAGTTGCTGCAATGATTGCAGCGCGGGTTTGCTCTGAGGCAGCCACTGGCTATGGATCAGTTGTATGATATGCAGATTCCCCGCTGCGGTATTTTGAACGGCGATGGCCTCCATCTGATGCAGCGTGTCAAACCAGGCCTGCACATCACGTTGATACGTGGGCACCAGTTGTTGCTCTTGCGGACTGAGCGGCGTCGCCAAGTAAGATGCGAAGGCGTCTTTCAGGGCCTGTTCGTCCGCATTGACAGTGAGGAGTTCTTGCTTCGTTGCGGCGATATCAGGCTCCAAGACGGCCTGGCGAAAGTCGCGCCCAACCTGCAAAAAGGCGGCACGTGTGTTGCCGATGGCAACGATACTCGGCAGATTATTGACGCCGATGTCCGTCACCCGCTGATTGAGCTGACCGAAGCCCCAGATGCCGACACCGCCGATCACCAGCAAGATGACGCCAGTCACGGTGGTGTTCATAATAAGCTTGGTCATGGTCGAGAGGTTGCGCAGCCCGCCGCGCGCAGTGTGGGTGGGAGAGCTCATCGGGGGTGTAGCTCCTTAGGTGAAAAATGCAACATCCTTTCCATTCACCATCGGCAGCTTGGGCCAGCAACTGAGGGCGTTAGCGCCCCGTCCCCCGAAACTCACACGCGCTCGATGATGAGGCCGGTCCCCAGGCCACCACCACAGCACATCGTTTGCAGCCCATAGCGCGCGCCACGGCGTTCCAGTTCGTGCAGCAGGGTCGTCAGCAGCCGCGCGCCCGTCGCGCCGAGGGGGTGGCCCAGTGCCATCGCGCCGCCGTTCACATTGACGCGCGCCATATCGGCCTCCGTCTCGTGTTGCCATGCCAGCACCACGGGGGCAAAGGCCTCGTTGATCTCGATCAGTTCCATCGCATCGAGTGCCAGGTCGGCGTCGGCCAGCACACGACGCGTCGCGGGGATGGGTCCGGTCAGCATCAGCGTCGGGTCCGAGCCGACGACACGGTGCGCGACGACGCGGGCGCGCGGCGTCAGGCCGTGCTGGCGAATGGCGCGCTCCGAGGCCAGCACCAGCGCGGCAGCCCCATCGCTGATCTGGCTGCTGGTCGCCGCCGTGATGCGCCCCTCGGGCAGGAAGGCGGGCTTTAATGTCGCCAACTGCTCCGCCGTGCCACCAGGGCGGATGCCCTCATCGCGGGTGAAGCTGGTGCCATCCGCCAGGGGGACGGGGACGATCTCGCGGTCGAAGTATCCGGCGGCTTGCGCGGCGTGGGCGCGGGCATGGCTGGCGAGCGCCAGCGCCTCCATCTGCGCGCGGCTGATGCCCCACTGCGCGGCGATGCGCTCCGCCGCGATGCCCTGGTTGGTCAGCTCATAGAGGTCGCGCAAGGCGGGTGGCACGGGATCGCCCCCCGTGACGGAGGACCCCATGGGCACGCGCGTCATGCTCTCGATGCCGCCCGCCACCACCACGTCGCACGCCCCCGAGCCGATGAGCACGGCGGCGAAATGCACCGCCTGCTGTGCCGACCCACACTGCCGGTCCACCGTCGTCGCGGGCACCTCGATGGGCAACCCCGCCAGCAGGGCGGCATTGCGGGCGATGTTGTAGCCCTGCTCATTCACCTGCGAGACACAGCCCATGATGACATCTTCGATGGTGGCGGGGTCGATGCCCGCGCGCCGCACCGCCTCGCGGATGGCGGTCGCGCCCAGCGTGACGGGGTGCACCTCTCGTAATGCCCCATTGCGTTTGCCCACCGGCGTGCGCGTCGCGTCGATGATGTAGACTTCGGTCATCAGGCGTGCTCCTCAGCCGCGCCACGGCTGGGCACGCGCAGACCAAAACCTTCGCCGCATGTTTTGCAATGCCACACCAGGCTATCGTAGCTAACCATGCAGCCGCCCAGGACAAACTCGCCGCGCTCGGCGGCCTCGAAGGCTTCATAGGTCGGCATGCCGTACAGGATTCGCACGACCTGGGCAGATGAATGGCACTGCGGACATGGGGGTACGGCATCTGGCATAGGGATTCCGCCTTTCAGCGACAAAGAACGACACAGGCGTCGCCATCGCTTCATTGTACCATCTGAGCAGATTCAGCAATCTTGACAAGGGATGTCACTTGCGCAAAGTACACTGATAGCAGACACATGATGGCTCATGGTCGGCCAACGAGAACCGCTCAGGCAAAAGGAAAGGAAAGACCCCATGGCAAAACTCCGTGGCCCCGACTTCATCAGCTTGCAGGTGCGCGACCTCGCCGCCGCCCGCGCGTTTTACACCGAGACGCTGGGCTTGACGGTGGATGCACGCTTCGACACCCCCGAGGCTGTCGTCTTTGATACCAACTCCATTCCCTTCGCGCTCAGCCAAACCAGGATCAACCTGGACGACCTTTCCCAGCCAGGGGCGGGGATGACGCTCTGGCTCGACTGCGACGATGTCGACGCGCTGCACGCCACGCTGGTGGCGGCAAAACTCACGATCATCAAGCCACCCGCTGATGGCCCGTTTGGCCGCTCCTTCATCTTTATCGACCCAAACGGCTATCAACTGACCATCAACCAGAATCCATGGGATCGCTTTCCCCTCGGCGGCCTGGGGCAACAATAGCTCCCAGCAGCATTGCCACGCGCGCTCATGCAGACCGAGCCCGCGACGGCGGGCTTCGCGTTGCCAGGCGCGGGCTGACCCGCTGGCTCTCGCTGACGCGAGCGCGCTCACCGCTTGCGAGTGTGCGTCGTCGCGCCACGGGTGCGGCGGTGCAGTTCCGCCAAGATGTCTTCCTCGGGGTCATCTTCGCCGTCAGTGAGATCCCATTGTGCGGGGACCATGCCGAGCTTGGTCGCTTGATTCGACCAAAAATCGGCCAGCCGCGCGATCTCGTCATCGCCGACATACGCGCCCTGGATGCGCTCGGGCTTCGGCGCAGCGTCGGACTGGAAGAGCATATCGCCCTTACCCAGCAGATGCTCCGCGCCATTGCCATCCATGATGGTGCGCGCGTCGGTGCCGCTGCTGACCATGAAGGCGATGCGCGTGGCGATGTTGGCCTTGATAAGGCCCGTGATGACATCGACTGAGGGTCGCTGCGTCGCCACCACCAGATGAATGCCCGTTGCGCGCGCCAACTGCGCGATGCGACAGATGTACTCTTCGATCTGGTCGCGCGCCTGCATCATCAGATCCGCCAGCTCATCGATGACGACGACGATGCGCGGCAAGCGTTCCAGGCCATCCCCGTTGGGCTGGGCGCGCAGGGCGTCGTACCCCGCGATGTGCCGCACCCCATGCTGGTGAAAGAGCGTATAGCGGCGCGTCATCTCGTCCAGCGTGGCGGCCAGCGCGGCCCCCGCCTGGGCCGGATCGGTGATGACGGGGGTCAGCAGATGCGGGATGCCCGCGTAGAGCGTCAGTTCGACCATCTTGGGGTCGATCAGCAGCAACCGCACCTCGTCCGGCGTAGCGTGGCTGATGAGCGAACCGATGATGGCACTCAGACACACGCTCTTGCCTGACCCCGTCGCCCCCGCGATGAGCAGATGGGGGAAGCGCGCCAGATCCCCCACGCGCACCTGCCCCGCCACGTCGCGACCCAGGGCGAAGGCCAGCGGCGACTGCTCGCGCGCCTCACGATATTCGCGGCTCGCCAGCACCTCGCGCAGGTTCACCCCGCTCCCCAGCGTGTTGGGGATCTCGACGCCGACATAGGGATGCTCAGGGACGGGCGCTTCCATCCGCAGCGTCTTCACTTCGAGCGCCAGCGCCAGATCGTCCTTCAGATTGAGGATGCGGCTGACGCGCGTGCGCACGACGATGGGGTCGCCGTTGGCATCGACCATCACGCGGCCTCGGTCGTCTTTGCGCACGCGCTCCACCGGGCGCACGCCGAAGCGCAGCACCGTCGGGCCGATGCTGATGTCGCTGGGCCGCACCTCGACCTCGACCCCCAGGCTTTTCAGCGTGTGGGCGATGGTGGCGGCCAGGCGCTCGGCGTGCTCGCGGCCATAGGGTGCCCGCGCCTCGGCGACGGGGTTCAGCATGCTGAGCGCGGGGATGCGCCACGTCAGGGGGGCCGAGCGGCGGGTGACGCGCGTGACGCTGACCTCACGCGTGTGCCCCAGGGCGGGCGGTGGCGCTGCTGGTGGCGCAGGGCGCGGGGCCAACGCAGGCAGCACGGTGGAACGCTCGATGCCACGCGGCGCGGCGGGCAGCGGCGGCAACGCGAACTCGCCCGTCGTGGCGGGCACGGCTGGGGCCGCCTCAGCGAAGCCCGTGCCGCGCCGCAGATACGCGGGGACGCGCAGGGCGTCTAGCAGGGCATCGTCGGTGTAGTCGAGCGGTGGCGGCGATGGCGCGCGGGGGGCGCGCTCGGGCAGCGGCGCGCGGGGCAGCCCCGCCAAGATCGCCGCGACCTCGCCCGAGATGGTGTGCGCCGCGCTCGGCGTCGCCCCCAGCGGCCCAGATGGCGCGGTCCTGGCGGGCAGAGGGGCCACCGAGGCACGACGGACGCCGA
>JBBQSR010000238.1:0-6157 GCA_038234855.1 Ktedonobacterales bacterium
CATGCCCTTTTTGCGCGTGAGAATGCGCTTGCTGCCCAGGTATTTCAGAGTGAACGCCGTCAGGCCTATGCGGCATTAAAATTGGCAGGAATTTTAGAGGCACCCCTGAATCTGTGTGTCACGTGTGACCCCAGCCGGGGCGGTCCACATGTTTTGGGTCGGCATACCATTCGCGAAACCGATGTGTATAGTACTGCGGCGGCGGTAGAAAATCTTTGGCTGGCGGCTCGTGCCGAGGAAGTCGGCGTAGGTTGGGTGAGCATTCTACAGAATGAGGATCTCAAAGAGATATTAGGTTTACCCGCCCATATCATTCCTGTTGCTTACCTGTGTCTCGGGTATACCGATACCTTTAGCGAAGAACCCGAGCTACAGCGCGTGGGCTGGGCGCAACGCATCCCCTTAGCCGACCTCGTCTTTTATGAGCAGTGGGAACAGCGCACACATCCAGAGTGGCCGCAGTTAGCCTCCCTCATCGCGGAACAAGATTAGCCGCCACGAGATGCTTGCGAGGTCGGACACAGCAGAGACAGGCCATTATTCCTATGAACTATGCCTAAACTCGTCGCACTGAGGGCATGCTTGCGGTGCTGCGGGGGTGTCGGCAAGGTCCATCAAGCGGCATCTGACGCTCTTTTTGCGCGGCGCAGCCAGCGGATGGTGAGTGCGATGAGCAGCACGTAGAACGGAAGGGTGGAAAAGATCTCGCCCATCGGTGCCTCGGTGAGATTCATTGACCCGAAGGCGTCGTAAGACATTGATCAGGCTCCCTTCTCTCAGCAATCCACTTCACTTGCCCTCACCGCTTTATCTTATGCCTGAGCGGGGGACCACATGAACACACCATCCGCGCCTGGCAGCAGCGGCGTCATCGCAAGCACGGCATCCAGATTCAGCGGCCCGTAACAGTGGGGAAACCGCTCATTTGTCGCCGGATCGCCAACCTCGTAGCGCACCTCGGCGGTGAGGCGTGTCGGATCGACCGTCAGCACCACCAGATCGCGCTGCCCGACGAAGCGCGCATTCGCCACGCGCGCCACTTGCCCCGCGTCGGAGCAATGGATGAAGCCTGCTGACGCCAGCGCGTCGGCGGCGTACCTGCCCGCACGCTGTGCGGCCAGCCAGTCGGATGCTGAGGTGATGTGATAGATCATGGAGGGAGACTCCTTCGCCGCAAACGTAGGCTCATCTGCGTAAAGCTGCGCGCAGATGCCATTCATCTGACCAGTCACCACTAATGGAGAAAGCATGGCTGATGGTGTCGTTGCCGTCGAGTTCGCGGCGGATGGCGTCTTTTGCTTGGCGACGAAAGGCACGATGTGCCAGCCGCTTCGCATCGTTCGCATCCGCGCTATCTTTGTGATGTTTCTTCCACGGTTGCCAGCAACCGCAGGCGCGGCAATGCATCTGCTGGCAACGGCGACACTGCATCGGCAGCGTGTCTATTGACTGGCTCCCATACCGCCATTCATGACTCACATCATGGATGCGAGGCAGACGGTACCACCGCCAATCATGCTTCGTCCTGATGTGCTTGGGAGATCCCAGCGAGCCTAGACGGAGCCAGGGCTTGTGGCCATAGCCTTTGTAGGGCTGATATTTCACCAAGAAGGTCCCAGGCGTGGAGAATGTCGTTCCAGGCCCTACCAGGTGTCGGTGAAAAGCATGGTGGCCCTCTTCATTCTTGGTAAGGGGGCAATGTTCCACGTGGAACATACAAGATCGTTAGCGTCGCTTCTTGCCACCGCGCACGACGAAGGCGGAGACGGGGGTAAGGGTGAGCAGCAGCACCGCCGAGAAGGGCGTGGCCATCTGGGCGACCACCACGTCGCCGCTGTGGTTTGGCACCACCCCCCCACTCGCGGGCACCATGTTGAAGGTGCCGTGGCCATCGGGGAGGAAGTGGACGTCAGCGAGCGGCCAATAGACCAGCGTCGCGCGCCCGATGATGTCGCTGCGCTTCACCACGCCCCAGTCGCGCGAATCCGAACTGCCGCCGCGATTGTCGCCCAGCACGTAATATTCGTCCGTGCCCAGCACGACATCGCGCACGCCGTAGCGTGAATTATCGAGGTCGTTGACGTAGGGTTCGCTGAGGCTGTCGCCGTTGACGCTGACCTGGCCCGCGTCGTTGATGAGCACGTGATCGCCGGGGATGCCGATGATGCGCTTGATGTAATTCTTGCTATGGTCCAGGGGAAACTCAAAGACGATGATGTCGCCACGCGCGGGCTTGCCGAAGTCATACGTGACCTTGTCGACCAAGACATATTGGTAATTTTGCAGGGTCGGCACCATGCTGGTGCCATCGACTTGATAATCCTGCACCGCCAGCTTGATGACGAAGAACATCACGACCGTCAGGATGATGGTTTCGCCGATGTCGATGACGAGCTGTAACTGCGGCGAGATGCGCGGCTTCTCTTCATAGGTAAACTCGTGCGCGAGATCGCTGCTGGCGGCGGTGGTAGAAAGATTTTTGTCGCTCATCCGTCCCTGCACCTCACTGTCCCCCATGGGCTATCCCTAATGCGCCAGCACCGCCGCGGCGGGCGTCTGGACGCGCTCTGTGATGTGGTTCGCGGCGTCGACAAAGACGCGAATGGGCGCGAGGTCGTGGGCTTCGGCGTCCGTGTACTGCCCATAACTGATGATGATGACGACATCGCCCACCGCGCCCAGGCGTGCCGCCGCGCCATTCAGCCCAATGACGCCCGAGCCACGCGCGCCAGGAATGACATACGTCTCGAAGCGGCCCCCGGTGTTGACGTTGACGATCTGCACCTGCTCGTAGGGCAGCAGATTCGCCGCCTCGACCAGATCGAGATCGATGGTGATGCTGCCCTCATAGTTGAGGTCCGTTTGGGTCAGGGTCGCGCGGTGGATCTTGGATTTGCACATCGTGCGAAACATAAGGTTCGCTTGCTCCTCGTTGTAGCGTCCCCCGTGCGCGCAACGTACAGGGATGACCATGGTATCATACGCCCCCCGCTGGCGGCGCGACAAGTGACTGGCGTCACAAACCCCGAAAGGGCTATACCGCAGTATCCCTCTATGATACAATGGATTCTGCCTGAGCGTGCGACCCCGCGCGCTGGCTCGATTCCTGGGGGCATCCCGCGCCCCGCATGCTGAAAAGAGAGCGACGGATGCAGAACCAGCCTGCTCAGCCCTACAACCAGGCCCCCCTGATGCCCGAGCCAACCCCCGTCACCGTGCGACGGCATCGCCGTTCGCTCAGCGGTGCTCCCGGCGATTCGCTGGTCGGCTTCGACAGCATGCCCATCGAGGTCCAGTCGATCACCATCCCAGCGACCATCGGTATCGACGACCAGCCCTCGGCACAGGTGCGGGCGTACAAAGGGGGGCAGGTGGCGCTGGCGACGGCCATCATCACTGGCTCGTTCCTCGCTAGCCGGTTGTTGGGCATCGGACGGGCCACGTTCTTCTCTGGCGTTTTCAGCGCGGATGTCGCATCGGATGCCTATAACTACGCCTTTCTGTTGCCCAATACGGTCTATAACATCGTCGCGGGTGGCGCGCTCAGTTCCGCCTTCATCCCGATCTTCATGGACTATCTGATCAATAAGCGTGATTCGAAGACCGCCTGGTATATCACCAGCGCGGCGCTCAATACCTCGGTGCTGGCGCTCACGATATTGGCGACGCTGGCGGCTCTATTCTCGCCGCAACTCTCGCACCTCTACGCGCCGGGCATCTATGCGGCGAATGCGGACCCCGCCCAGGCCGGGCTTGTGGTGCAGCTCTCGCGCATCATGCTCATTCAGCCGATTCTTCTCGGCGTCTCGGTGTTGACGACCTCGGTCTTACAGGCACGACAACGCTTCCTGCTGCCCGCCATTGGGTCGGTGCTGTACAACGTCGGCCTCATCGGCGGCATCGGCGCGACAGCCATCGACAACAAATATCACTTCTTTGGCGGACACCTGGGCATCTTAGGTCCGACGTGGGGCGTCGTCGTCGCCGCGTTTTTACAGTTGATGATTCAGATTCCAGGCCTCATCCGTGGCAAGATGCAATATACGTTCACCTTCAACGTGTTCCATCCGGGCGTCCGTACCATGTATCAGTTGATGGTGCCGCGCATCATCAACTCCGTCGCGCTCTACGCGTCAACCTTCGCGGTCGCGGGCATCATCAGTTTGGCGAGTAGCGCGAAAGGCGCTTTTACGGGCTATCAGCAAGCGTTCCAGTTGATCTTGTTGCCCATCGGCGTCTTTGGCATGGCGGTCGGCCAGGCAGCGTTCCCCACCCTCGCCACCCTGGTGGTGTCGAAGGATTGGACGCGCATGCGCTCCATCGTGCTTTCCACGGTGCGCACCATCCTCTTCCTGTCGGTGCCATCAAGTCTGGGGATGATGGTGCTGGCGCAGCCGATCACGCGGTTGCTCTTCGTGCATGGGGCATTTCCCCTCAGCAAGGCACCGCTGGTGTATATGCCGCTGATCTATTTCGCCATTGGCATCCCTGGGCTGGCTTTGATCGAGATCCTGGTGCGCGCGTACTATGCCCTGCAAGACTCACGGACGGCGGTCGAGGTGGGCATCATCGAACTATTCTTCATGATCGCCCTCGCCATCATCTTGGTGCAGTACATGGGCGTCAGTGGCGTCGCGCTGGCGACCAGCATCGGGTCGACGGGCGAGGCACTGGTGCTCTTCTTGTTGCTGCGGCCACGACTGGGGTGGTTCGCGATCGGCGATATCTTCCGCTTCTTCATCGCGGTATTGGCGGCGAGCGTGGTGGCGACGCTGGCGACCCTGTTGGTCTTTACATTGTTGGGTCCGGTGTCACCACACTTCGACTCGCCCACCGCCAACTACTTCGTCTTGGGTGGCCAGTTGGCGCTGGCGGCCATCGTGGGCGGCATCGTCTATTTCATGAGCGCCCGCTTCCTGCGCATCGACGACGCGTTGCCCATAGAGCGCCTCTTTGGGCGCATCACCCGACGCTTCCGCCGGAAGTAGGGCGGGGAAAAGCACCCATCCTCTTGGTCTAATGGGTGATACGACAAGCTTCGCCCGCGCTCAGGCAGCGCGCCGGACGGACTTGTGCTCGTCCTCTGCGGTCGCGGGTACGGGATGGTAGGGTTCTCGTTCCGACGGCTTCATGCCCCGTGCGCGCCAATCATCTTCGTACTTCCAATGGAAGATCTGCGATGTCTCAAGGAGATGGGTCGACATTTCCTCGATCTGTTCGGTCGAGTGGACCATCTCGGTGATCTGAGCGGTCATCTCTTCGGTGGCGGCAGAGACTTCCTCGGCGGCGGCACTATTGGTTTCGCTGATGGCGGCCACACTAGAGATGCTTTGGCGCACGCTCGCGACACTTGCCACCATCTGTTGCGTGATGGCTTCCGTGTTAGCGACCTGGGCCACGCTCTCTCGCACCGCCGTCACACCCTCTTCCATGGCGATGGTTGCCGCTGAGGTTTCTTGCTGGGTTTCGTGAATGATGCCCTCGATCTGCTTTGCCGCCGCGCTAGCCCTTTCAGCTAGCTTGCGTACTTCGTCGGCGACCACCGCGAAGCCGCGCCCTTGCTCACCCGCGCGGGCAGCCTCGATGGCGGCATTCAAGGCGAGCAGGTTGGTTTGTTCGGCGATCTCATCAATCGTCTGCGTGATGGCCCCGATGTGGGCCGACTTGGCGCTGAGCGCCGACATGCGCTCGGCGGTGTGGGTGATGCTGACCTGCACTTGCCCCATCGTTTGCAGCATCGCTTGGGTGTTTTCCTGCAAAATCTGGCTTTGGTCGCTCAAGAGGACGACGTCTTGCGTGGCCTGGTTGAGTGATTCGCTCTGCGAGACGGCCCCTTGCGCGACCTGCTGCATCGCGTCAGAGACTTGCGCGGTCGCGGCGTCGGTATGGTCGCCACTGACCTGGATCTGTATCGTCATCTCCGCCATCTGCTGATTCATCTTGGTCACACGCCCGATGATTTTGCGCAGCTTTTCGATGGCGACATCAAAGGATTGATAGATGACGCCAATGGCATCTTTCCCCGCATGGCGGCGCACTAACTCGGGGTACTGCGTCAGTTCGCCCTGGGCAAGCTTTTCCATCAGCGGTGCTAATTCACGCAGGGGATAGGCGATATGATGGGTCGCTGCTTCTCCTAAAAACGTGGAGAAAGCAA
>JBBQSR010000239.1:0-6147 GCA_038234855.1 Ktedonobacterales bacterium
GGCGAGGCGCTGAATGAGACGGCGGCGACCGGCCAGTGGGGCAACTACGCCGAACGCTCGGAGCGGCTGACCGAGGCGGTGCAGCTCATCCGCCAGTTGTGGTCGGGCGAATGGGTCAATTTTCAGGGGCAATATTACCAAGTGCCGCAGATGAAGTTGTACGATGCGCCAAAGCAGCCCATCCCCATCTACATCGCGGCGAGCGGGCCAAAGAGCATGCGGCTGGCGGGCATCCATGGTGATGGCCTCATCACCGACGCCGAGCGGGCGATGCAGCAAGACCTGCGCCAAGCTTTCGCTGAGGGGGCACGCTCCGTCGGGAAGAACCCCGACACCATGCCAGTGCTGGCCGAGCATATGGTGATCGTGGGCGACGAAAACGACGCCCGCGCGGGCGCGAAGCTCTGGAACTTCCTGCCGAACTCGTGGTCGAAATATGTCAATGTCGAAGACCCCCGCGAGATCGAGCGCGAAGCCCAGCAAGAGGTGCCGTTGGAGAAGGTCTATGGCAAGTGGTCCATCAGCCGCGACCCACAGGTGCACATCCAGGCGCTGCAAAAGCTGATCGATGGCGGGGTGACGCAGATCTACGTGCACTCGCCCCAGCCCGACCAGCAGATGGTCGTCGACTTCTATGGCCGCGAGGTCCTGCCGAAGCTCAAGGGCTAGGGGAGAAGCGTTGGGGCGTCGCCAGCGGGTAAACCCGCGCCGGGGATCACGAAGCCCGCCGTCGCGGGCTAGGCTAGTCGAGCGTGACCGTGCGGGGCAAGCGACGCCAAGGGCAAGGCGGCGGGAGGTTTTAACCACATGCCTCCCCGCCCCTTTCGCTCTCTCTCTGTTTGCCCAAGACATTGACATTTTCGGGCAAACGCGCTATGATATGTAATTGCCTGATCCTGGTATCAGGGGCGTCCCGCTGGCCGCCCACCTTCCTTTCGGTTCGCCCACTGCGCGGACCCCGCGACCAGCGCCAAGAGCGAGGAACTGTATGAGTACAGCACAGCACCTTAAACACATCACCGGCCATGAGGAGCGCATCGACCTCATGAGCTACCTCAGTTGGTTCATCGCCTGCTTTCACACTGGCGAAAGTTAGCGACTGCATCTCTATGCAGGAAAGGAAGACACATTGTTCGGACCCCACCTCATCATCGACGGCAGCAAATGTGACACCGCCAAGCTCGGTGATCGTCTCCTCATCGAACGCATCCTCACCGATTTCCCCCGCGCCATCGGCATGACCCGCATCGGCGGCCCATACATGTTCGAGTACCAAGCGCCCGACCCGGCCTATTCCGGCGTCTCTGGCCTGGTAGTCATCGCCGAAAGCCACATCGCCATCCACACCTTCCCCGCCCTCGACTACTTCACGATGGATATCTTCTCGTGCAAAAATTTTGACCACGAGATCGCCATCACCTACATCCGCGAGAAGCTGTCGGTCGGCGAAATGGATCGCATGTTGGTGCAGCGCGGCTTGTCGTTCCATGGGCCGCACCACGGTCCCCTGGGCGCGACGGATGAACTGATCGAGGCGGCGCACGCACGTGAAGCGGGCATCGGTGTCACCATCGGCAGCATCCCCAGCGACGATCCGCTGTATCCGCGCCACCTCGAAGCCCCGCAAGCGACGGGCAAGATGCTGTGGCCTGCCTATGGCGTGACGCCCGACGCGGGCAGCTATGGTGCCGACGCCGTGCAGGTGGCGGGTGGCGTGCGCGGTGGCGCGCGCGTGGTCGCGGCGAATGCCGCCGCCGCTGGCGCGCTGGCCGCGCCGGGGCTAGACCCCGTGCAGCCGATGCAGCTCAACCCCACGGCGAGCACCAGCGGCGTGCTAGACCGCCTGGCGGTCATGGGTGGCCAGGGTCGCGCCCTGGGTCGCGCACTCGCCCAATGGGAGAGCCTGGCACACACGAACGCCCCGGTGGTGCTGGCCCTCGGCCCGCGCATGGTCGCCGAAGGTGCGCGCGATTTGGTGACGGATCTGCTGCATCGCGGCCACGTGGCGGCGGTGATTCTGGAAGGCGACGCCCTGCTGGGTGACGCGTATGAGGCGCTCGGCTATCGTCACTAGGTGCATGAGGATGCCGAAGAGGCCGCCCCCACCCCCTCCGACGAGGAATGGGCCGTGGCGCGCGAGCAGATCGCGGGTTGGCTGCACTTCACGGATGTGCCGACGGGCACGCAGGTCGCGCGCCGCCTGGGCATCGCACTGGGCGAGGCCGCGCCCCGTCCGGGCATCCTGGCGACGGCGGCGCAGTTACAGATCCCCGTCTTCGCCATTGGCGCGGCGGACGATCTGGCACAGGTGGGGCTGACCACGATGGTTGGCGACGCGGATGTGACGACGCTCCAGATGTTGCTGGCGCAGCCCGACGCGGGCTTGGTCGCCTTTGGCACCAGCGAGGCGGTCGCCGCCTTTGTGGGGACGAGCGCGAGCACGGTCATCGCCATCGATGCCGCGCCGCTGTTGGGCGAGGTCGCGCACGCGCGCACCGATGCCTCGCTGGCGCTGCCGTTGCTGGCGACGGGTCTGGTGCAACGCTTGCCCAAGCGGCACCGCGCCACCCCGCCCGATGCCGTAGCCACCGAGGAGCGCACCCTGCAACCCGTGGGGTAAAGTATATCCCTTCCTCGTTATCGTATGAGGAAGGGATATCCAAAGCGAACACGAAAGACAGAAAGTCCACGAAGGACACGAAATGTGAGAATGGTTCGCGGGAAGTCTCCTTCCCGCCTCGCCTTACTTTTGTGCTTTTCGTGGATTTTCTGACTTTCATGTGCGGAAAAGGGTGCCTCAATGATCGACGCGCACCTGCACTATCTGTGGCCAGCGTGGGCTGATGCGCTGTGGTCGCCCGAACTGCGACGCAGCGCCACCGCTTGGCCGCGCCTCTTTTTGCGCATGGTGCCGCTCGCTGATCCTGAACTCTTTTTGCGTGCGATGGATGCGCGCGCCATCGACCGCGCGGTGCTCTCGCCTGAGATGAGCAGCCCGCCAGGACCGCACATCCCCGGTGGCGCGGCGGCGGCCCTGACGCTTTGCCGCACCATGAATGAGGCGACCGCCGCGCTCGTCGCCCGCCACCCCGATCGCTTGATCGGCCTGGCGGTGGTGAATCCGCTCGGCGACGCGGCGGATGTAGCGGAGCTGCGACGCGCGGTGGTGGCGCTGGGGCTGCGCGGCGTGGTGGTCGGCAGCAGCTATCGCGGCGACACCATCGATGCCGCCGCCGCGCGCCCCTTTCTGGAAACGGTGCAGGCGCTGGATGTGCCACTGGTGGTGCACCCCGTCGCCGAGGTGATGCCGCGCCCCCCGCGCGACTTTGGCCTGGATCTGCTGATGGGCATGCCGTTGGACCTGACGGCGTTGGCGGTGCGGCTGATGCGCTCGGGCACGCTGGCCGCCTTCCCCCGTCTGCGCATCGTGTTGCCGCACCTGGGGGGCGGCTTGCTGGCGCTGCTGGGCTGGCTCGACGCCACGCGCGCGCCAGGTGAACCACTGCCCAGCGTGCTGGCTCAACGCTTCTTTGTCGACACGGCGACGGCGACCCCCGCCGCGCTGGCCATGGCCGTTGCCGCGCTCGGCAGCGACCACGTCCTCTACGGATCGGATTGGCCGCTTTCCACCACCGCCAATCCTGGCGACCCCGCGACCGACCCCATCGCCATGATCGATAAGCTCGCCGTCGGGCCAGCGGGGCGTGCCGCGATCCTGGCGGGGAACGCGCAGCAACTCTTCGGGGCATGAGGCGCGGCTTTACACGCCTGCCCTCTCCGTTCGTGCCGTCTCGCGCTGCAACCACCGCCATGCTGCCACGCCCGCCACGGGCACCAGCGCCAGCAGCACGATGAAAAGCCCGAGCCGATGGGGGCTATTGGCGAAACACGATCCGCTGTTGCACCAAAAGATCTGAGCCAGCGCCAGATTCACGGTGACGCCGATGCCCGCCAACACCAGCCAGCGCCCGCTGATGCGCCCCCCCCGCGCGGCCAGCAACACGAAGAGGTAGGGGTAAGCATCGAAGAGGTAGCGTGCCCCCACCTGGTACCACCCCGTCAGGTTCCACAGCAGCGTCACCGCGACCAGCAGCGCCACCGTCGCCCACAGCGCCCCCCGCAGCCACGCGGGCAAGCGCGACCGCGCGGGCGCGAAGAAGAGCAAGAACAGCGGCGTCGTGAAAAACACGCTCGTCCCGTTACCGTCGCGCAGCAGGTCCGCGCGCGGAAAGAGGTCATACGCGCTGTGGAAGGTGAAGGCAGGCAGATTCAGGAAATTCGCCACGAAATTGGGCCAGACATAATGCCAACTCAGCAGCCCATAGCGAATTTGGGGATAGTCTTGGGCGATTTGCATCCCATAGCCGCTCTCGAAGATGCTGCCAAAATACACCTGGTTGCGCACAGCCCACAGGATGAGGGTGACGCCCAAGGGCAGCACCAGGGCGACGACCGCGCGCGGCGTGAGGGCGCGCAGGAACGCCAGCGCCGAGGCGAGGGCGGCGCGACGGCATGCGGCGAAGGTCATTTGCGGGGGCGCGGGAAGGGGCTGCTGGCTCTCGACAATGGGGTACTCCGCGCAATCGCCGCTACCACTCAGCGTTGCCGTGTGCATCGCGCTCAGATGGTGCTGGGCGAAGCATACCAGCACGACGATGCCCCCCAGCACATCGGGCGAGCGCGTCAGGAAGAGCGCCCCTAGCGCGGCGGAGGACAGCCACCAATTCCCGCGCAGTGCGCCCAGCAGCATCAGCAGGGTAAAGGTGATGGCGAGCGTCTGCGCCACGAACCAGACGGTGCCCCCCAGCGCCAACCACAGCGCGATGGTCCCCACGCCAAAGGTGAGGGCAAGTACGACGTTTTCGCGCGGGGAACGCGCTGACCAGCGGCGCGCCACCAGCCCCCGCAGCAGGGCATGCAGCAGCGCCACATTCGCCGCGCCAGCCAGCCAGCCGAACCAGATGTCGCTGAAATGGTCGCCCAGTGCCGCGACGAAGGGCAGCATCAGCAGCGCGGGCGCGGGGGGATAGACGATGTACGCCCTATCGCCCAAACGCACCAGATCGTGCCCCAGCCACAGGGGCACATCCAGCCGCCCCACGAGCCAACTGCGATCCTGCGCGACGAAGTGCGCCGCGTAAGAGATGCGCGTGGCATCTTGCCCAAACGTCACCGCCAGCAACCACAGCAGCGCGAACATCCCCGCGAAAAGCGCGATCTCGGTGCGCGCCGCCCTGATGATGTGCATCCTTGCCCCTCACTCCACATTCTCAGCCTCAGCCATTCGCACACGGCATGCCGCAACGCGGTGGATGGCCGTACCTGAGCGGGAAGGTATTGCGCCAAGGGACATCACCACTATGGCATACGACCATTTGCCCTTTGCGCGGGAATCTGTTATGCTGCATCATAAGGCGAGCGGTTGACGCATCTGACAGGGATGCACCAGGAAGGCGGGCAAAGCATGCAGCAGACATCCCCCGGCGAGATCGTGCACAACGTGCTGAACACGGTATTGCGCGCCGTGCTGGCGATCTTCCTGTCGGTACCCATCGCGGGGGGGCTGGCGGCGGGCGTGGTCGAGGTCGTCGGCGCGGTCGTGACCCACCAGTTCCCCGGCGCGGCGCTGACGCACATCTTGGCGGTTGCCTTTGGCGTGGTGGTGGCGTATGCCAGCGCGCTCACCCTGGTGGTGATCGAGGCGACGCGCGGCGGCATGTACCTGGCGCGGCTGCTGGAACGCGACATCACCCAGGGCACCGGCCCGGTTGAAACCCTCATCCGTGGCGCGGAACGCCAGTTCTTGGGTCGCCGCTAAGCGACGGAGGGTAAGCGCCGCGTGCGAGAGACCGACCATGACCGATTGCGCTGGGCGCGCACCGATGCCCGCCGCCTGAGCCTCGATGTCACCCGCGAACAATTGTTGCGCTGGTACGGACAGATGGCGCTGGCACGGCGGCTTGATGACCGCCTGAGTGAGCTGCGCGCGGGGGGCTATGCCAGCGGCGGCGCATCGTGCCGGCGCCGAGGTGCCGCGCAGCTCGCAAGGAACGCTGCGCGAGGCGGGGGGTGCGCCAGCGTAGATAGCTAGATGCGCGCGAAGCCATCCCAGCTCGGCTGCGGGGAGCGGCCGCCCTCGCTCTTACA
>JBBQSR010000240.1:0-6134 GCA_038234855.1 Ktedonobacterales bacterium
CTACGATGTCAACGACAACGCCATCGATGCCCATGATGGCGGCATCAGTCAATTTGGCAGCACCTACTACCTCTATGGCACGAGCTACAATTGTGGCTTCGTTTGGGAACAAAGTGGCACCCCTTTCTGTGGTTTCAAGTCGTATACTTCCACCGATCTCGTCCACTGGGCGGATCAAGGCTTCCTCTTCGACGCGACCGGCACGACCTGGCAATCACGCTGCGATGGCGCGACCATCGGGTGTTTCCGCCCGCATGTGCTCTACAACAGCACGACCCAAAAATACGTGCTGTGGATGAATGACTACTCCGTGGGGGTCGGGTTCCGCGTCTTCGAGAGCAACGCGCCTATCGGACCATTCAGTGAGGTGGCCGTGCCCACGTTGGCCTTCAGTGGCACGGCGGGGGCGGTCAACAACGGCGACGAAAACCTGTTCCTCGATAGCACCGGAACGGCGTACCTCGCGTACACCAACTGGCAGCAAACCGGCAACATCATCGTCGAGCAACTCAACGCGTCTTTCGAGTCGGGCACCGGCAACTATGCCTCATTGGGGACCGCCCACACCGAAGCACCAGCGATGTTCAAGCGCAACGGGATCTATTATGTGACCTATTCCGATCCCAATTGTGGCTATTGCAACGGCACTGGCACCTCGTACAAGACGGCGACGACGCCCTTGGGAACATGGACGGCGGGGACCAAATTCACGACGAATTCCTGCGGTGGGCAACCGACACATGTCGCCACGGTGGCAACGACTGCGGGTACCACGTACCTCTACCAGAGCGATCTGTGGAGTGGTGCCCATAATGAAGCCCTAGCGAATTACTTTTGGGCACCGCTCAGCTTCAATGCTGATGGTTCCATCCAATCGCTCCCTTGTACGGCGTCCTTTAGCCTGACGCTGACGGGCGGCGTGGCGGGCAGCCAAAACACCCCCGCCAACCGCGACCAATGGGATGGTGTGGCGGGCTTCCGCGCGTGGTGCGACATCGGCGGTGCGATCCAGCGGGTGCAGACCTTCACGGCGGGGCAAACGGGCACGCTCTCGTCTGTCTCATTCACCACGTTTCAGAATTACCAACCCAATGCGGGCCTCGGCATCGACATCGTCAGCGTCAATGGCAGCGGCGTCCCCACGGGCACGCTCAGCAGCAATACCATCCCCGCTAGCGCGATTGGCTGGTCGCCGCGCAAGGTGACGGTCCGGCCCAACATCGGTGTCACCGCTGGCACGCGCTACGGCATCTCGGTGCATGCGGCGCTCACGGCGGGCTGCTATGGGCTAGCGTATAACGATGGCGGTTTGTACCCCGCTGGCCAGGAACTGTACTCCAGTAACAGCGGCGGCAGTTACGCCCTGGAAAGCAATCGCGCCCTGAAATTCGAGACGACCATCGGCGGCGCGGGCAATCTCGCCCCCAGCGCGACCCCCGCCGCCAGCAGTTCCTTCAACGGGTGCTGTGGCTGGGCGCTGGCGCATGTCAACGACGGCCTGACGACCTCGACCAGCGGTTCGATGGGCTGGACCAGCGCCAATACCCTGGGCAGCAACCACACGGAATGGGTGCAGCTCGACCTGGGCACGTCGCACCTCGTCAGCCAGGTCAACCTCTACCCACGCGAAGACGCCGGAAATGTCGGCTATGGCTACCCCATCGACCTCACCATCCAGCTTTCGCCCAATGGGGTGAACTGGACGACGGTGGCGACGCAGACAGGCAACGCCAGCCCCATCGGCGGAGCCGCCAAGTCCTATGCCTTCACCACGCAGGACGCGCGTTTCGTCCGCGTCACGGGGACGAACCTGAGCAACGCCAACCCGAACGATCCGACCTACCGCATGCAATTGGCCGAGATGGAGGTCACGCTCTAGCGGGGCCAACCATGCTCTCAAGGCGCGCCCGTGCTCCGCGCTGGCGAGGCACGGGCGCGCGGGCAAACACCCGCGCGGCATACGGTGTGCATCGTATGCCGCGCCCCTCCCCATGACCGAGGAGCCATCCCCATGCTGAATCCGCATTCCCGCGTTTTCGCTTCGCGGCCCATCGCCGCACGGCTGCGCATGCCCCTGCTCGTCCTCATCATCCTGGGGATGTGCGGACTGGCGGCATTGACGGTGCCCCAGGCGGCACGCGCCGCCGTCTCGCCCACCATCACCAACTTCGATGGGGCGGGGCACCAAATCTCGCGCTTCGACGTGGATGGCAACGCCCTCGACGCCCATGATGGGCAGATCGCGCTTTTCAGCGGCACCTATTACCTGTATGGCACCAGCTATGACTGTGGCTATCAGTACCAGCACAACGCGACATTTTGCGGCTTCAAGGTCTATTCCTCGCCTGATCTGGTCCATTGGACGGATCGCGGCATGGTCGTCAATGCCCGCAGTTGCAACTATTGCTTTCGCCCGCACGTGCTCTTCAACACGGGCAGTGGCAAGTATGTGCTGTGGGTAAATGACGGCAATGCCCCCCAAGGCTATCGGGTCTATACGAATGCCACGCCGACGGGGCTTTTCACCGAGCAGAGCACACCCACCCTCGCGGTAGCGTGTGGCATCGATTTCTCGCTCTACGCGGATGCGGATGGCACGGCCTACATCATCCACAATGACGCGTGCAATGGCGTCGATATCGTGGTCGAGCAACTGACGAGTAACTACCAGTCGACCAACGGCAGTTACGTGCGGCTGCATGTGAGCAATGTCGAAGCGCCCGCGATGTTCAAGCGCGGCAGCACCTATTACATCGCGATGTCGGACCCCACCTGCGCCTATTGCGGGTCCACTGGCACGGGCTACATGACCGCGATGACGCCGCTGGGTGCCTGGACGGGATCATCATTTAACAGCAGTACCGGGCTATGGACGACTACCAAGATCTCCACGACCTCGTGCGGTGGGCAGCCCGCCCATGTCGCGCCCCTGCCGTTGCAAGATGGCACCACCGCCTATCTGTATATGAGCGACCTCTGGAACAATTACGATCCCAACGAATCCCTGGCGAATTACTACTGGGCACCGCTCGGCTTCAATGGCGATGGCAGCATCCAGCCCATCACCTGCGCGGCGACGGCGTCGCTCGCCCTGGCGAATGGGACGACGGGCAGCCAAAGCGCGCCCGCCGATCTCGACCAGACGAGCGGAGCCGACGGCTTCCGGCATTACTGCGATATCGCGGGCAACGTGCAGCGGCTGCAAACCTTCACGCCAGGCCGGACGGGCACGTTGACGAATGTCTCGTTGACCTCGTTCCAGCATGGTTCGCCGAATGCGCCGCTGATCATCGACATCGTCGATGCCCAGGCGCAGCCCAACGGCTCCGTTTTGAGTGAGATGACCGTGCCCACCGCGTCGGTCGGGTGGGCACCACACGGCATCACCATCTGGCCCAACATCGTCGTGACGGCGGGCCACCGGTACAGCATCATTGGCCGCTCCGCCACCACCCAGGGCTGCTATGGCTGGGAGTACAACGATGCCAACCCCTACCCCGCCGGAACCGAATATTACAGCACCAACAATGGCGGCAGCTTCACCGCTGAGGCGGGGCGGGCGCTGAAGTTCTTCACGACCGTGGCCGTCCCCGCGCCGCAGATCGACCAGCACAACGACGCGGCGTCCTTCACGAACTATAATGACATCGCCGCGAATGTCGAGCGTATGCAGACCTTCACCCCGACCTCGGTGTCGCTCAATCGGCTGGATCTGTGGACGTATCGCAACGGTAACCCGGTGAGCGGCTTCACCGTCAGCATCACGACCGTGGATGGGGCCAACAATCCGGTCACGCCGCTGTACACGACGACCCTCCCGGCGTCGGCGCTGACGCCCGCGACCAATGGCGGCTGGCTGGTGGTCTATCCCCGACTGACCAACCTGACGCCGGGGCAGCATTACGCGCTGGTGCTCGCCTCGCCCGCGTCCCTGTCGAATGGCTCGACGGATGCCTTTGGTTGGGCCTACAATGATGGCAATGTCTATGCTGGTGGCGTGGAACGGTACTCGACCAACACCGGGGCGAGTTGGACGAGCGAGGCGAACCGCAGCATCAAATTCATCACCTATACCGCCGCGAACAGCGCCATCAGTTCATCAACTCTCGGTGGTTGGCCCACCAGCAATGTCGTTGATGGCGACGCCACGACCGCGTGGGTCAGTAACACCCATGGCACGGTCACGAATGCCGAAGAATGGATCGGCGTGAACCTGGGAGCACCGCGTACCTTGACTGGCCTCGTGGTGTCGCCGCGCCAATATCAGGGGACGACGCAGTGCTTTCCCACCAGCTTCACCATCCAGCAAAGCAGCGATGGCAGCCATTGGACGACGATCACCGGACAGGCCTACACCAACTATAATGGCGGCGTCGCGCCAACGACCGCCCAACGCTGGCAATTCGCCGCCCCCGTCACCGCGCAATATCTGCGGATGGATGCCACGACGCTCGCCCCAGACATCTATAGCAACACGTACTTTGAGCTTGCTGAGTTCACGGTAGCGATTGCCCCATAAACAGCGCACCGCGTCACGCATCGGGGTGGGTGTCGGTCCACACGCTGATGCCCAGCACCACGAGTGGGCCGGATACGCGCACGGGGGAATGCGATATCGCCTCACCCCGCGCGATGCTCGGTCCAGTAATGGTGCGTCTTGGCGACCGCCGTCACCACATTCTTGACCTCGTGCTCGGGGCGAAAGTCGGGTCCGGCGGGCAGCCAGAGCGTCGTGTCGTCGCGGCGCACGCGCACATTCTCAGCGGTGATAGCCAGGGCCAGCCAGTGTGCCATCTCGTCGTCGGCGCAGATGACCCCGACCTCGCCGGTCGCGGCATCGGCCCGCGTCGGCAGCCCTGTCACCAGCCCGATGGCGCGCTGAATCTCGGCTGCGACGGCGCCACCACCCGCGCGATCCGCCGCCACGGCCTCCGGCGAGGGGGCGTCCAGCATGATCGCGCGGTGGGGCGGTCCCCCCGCCACGGCTAGGTCGCAAAAGTCCGTCCAGAGCATGTCCCAGGCGATGCGTCCCTGGGCATCGTAGCGCAACGGCGCGGCACCCATCGGCGTCGTGCAGACCTGCGCGCCCGCCTGGTAGCGCGGCGGCAACCATTCGCGCGGAAAGGCGACATCCGGCGTCACGGTGGGGGAATGCCCCGCTGTGCGCACCATCGCGGGCGTCAGGGGCAACGCCGACCAATCGACCTCCGCCACCTCGCCGCCGCGCACCCGCACGCGTCGCTCATCCGCTGGCCCATCGACCCAGATCTGGTAGTCCCCCGCGACCAGGGCTAGAAAGAGTGCGGCGTACACCGTCCGCTCGCCGATCTGTCGCGCCAGCACCGCCGTGTGGACCCACGGCGACCGCGTCCCCGCCAGATTCACCGCGATCTCGCAGCCGTGCAGCGCCGCTGGGGTCGCGACGACGAGCGCCCCCACCGTCCCCCCGATGTCGAGCACCGCCGGGGCGCGATGCATGCGCTGGTCGGTCGTCTCTGCCATGGCAAAGCTCCCTCTTATGCAATGACCCCCGCCCCATCCGCGGATAGAGTGGGGGTCTGGTGTGCTGGTCGCGCCTATGACGCCGGGTTGTCGTACCCATCGAGCGGCGTGCCCAGGTAGGGGAAGGTGCTCTGGTAACGGCTGTTGTCGGGCGTCACGCCGTCCGTCACCAGCGCGGCGGCACCATCTGGCGTGAAGGTGTGGTCCACCAGGGGCAGCGTCACGCCCGCGATGGCGCGGATCTCGATCGTCACCACATCGTCCGTGACGCGCCGCCCGTTGGGGAAGCCCGCCAGGTCGCCGCCGATGACGCCGAGCGCGTTGGGGCTGCTCGACGGGGGCACCACCATGTTGAGCCGCAGCATGTCGGCCTTCTTCGACCCAGTGTAGTTCTGGAAGTTCGGGACGACGCCGCTGGGCAGCCCTGTCAGCAGGATGGCTTCCAGGTCGGCGCGCGCCGCCGTGTAGGCCGCCAGATGCTGGAAGACGCCAGGGTACAGCACTGGCAACAGCTTCGCCAGCTCGGGGTGGCGGTAATAGTCGGCGAACTGGGAATCATGGTCTGGTTGCAGGGTGTTCCAGGCATCCTTTTTGCCCATGGGGATGAGCACCTCGTTGATGAGCGGGTTGCC
>JBBQSR010000241.1:0-6118 GCA_038234855.1 Ktedonobacterales bacterium
GTGTGGCGCAGCTTCAGGCCAAAGGCCATGTTGTCATAGACCGACATGTGGGGGTAGAGCGCGTAGTTTTGGAAGACCATGGCGATGTCGCGATCCTTGGGGGGCATGTCGTTCACCAGCTTGTCGCCGATGTACATGCTGCCCGACGAGATCTCTTCGAGGCCCGCGATCATGCGCAAAATGGTGGTCTTGCCGCAGCCCGACGGGCCGACCAGCACCAGAAACTCTTCATCCTTGATGGTGAGGTTGATGTCCTTGACTACCTCGACCTCGCCAAACCGCTTGTTGATGTTTTCGAGACGAACCTCTGCCATTGTGATCCCTTTTCCTGGGCGCGCGTGCCCGTAACGCTCTGCGGGGAGGCAGAGCCAGGCGACCATCCTGGGTCGTTCGTTACCAAGACAGTTCCCTGGCAACGGTCCTTCTGCCTATGAGTATACCAGACAATCGAGGCCCTGTCTAGCGTCAGCGGGAAAAGACTCGACTTTTCGTTACAGAAATACCCATCTTTGGCCACCGGTTCCATTATCAGGAATCCATCTCTAGCAGCCCCTCGCCCGATCAGGCCACCTAGCGCCACCACGTGCTCGCATGCGATATACTGAGGCGAGATATGTTGCGGATGGGGCAGTGTTTCGTCAATTAGGATGAGATGGTTTCGGTGGGGGGGGATGGCATGATGCGGAAGCGGGGAATGGGGCGACGCGGCCAGGCGCTGCGATGGTTGGCGGTGCTGGTGCTGCCACTGGTGCTGGCGAGTTGCGGCGCGAACCTGAGCGGCGGCGGCGCGGGCGCAGCGCGGGCCAACCTGGACGCGCAGATTCTCTATGCCCAGTCCGTCGGCGTCCCCGCGTCGGTGGTGGATCAACTGACCGCGCGCGAACGGCACATCGACGGGCAGCGCGGCTGGTTTGGCCTGAGCGACGGCCAGGCGGCTGTGGCCTATGGGGGCGTCATGGCCCAGGCGCGGCAGAGCGTGACCGATGCCACCGCCAGCACCTCGGACGCGGCGAATAGCGATCTGCATACCCTCACCACCACCGTGCAGCGAGCCATCGGCGCGGGCATCATCCCCGCCACCTTCACCGACCATGTGCAAGCGATGCAAGACGCCTTTACCCGCGCGACCTTGCCCAATGACTATCAAAATATCGATGGGCAGATCGTCGCCACCCGCGCGTTGATCGACGCGATGACGGGGGCGACGAACCGCATCAGCACCTTCGCCGCGACGGTAGAGGCGCTGCGCCATCTCGGCTTGCCCGTCACACTAGAGACCGTCGAACTCGACCAAGCGCGGGCCGCGTATGCCGCCAGCGCCAGCGCCGCCGACTATCAGCGGCTGAGCGCACGGCTCGACGCCGAGACGCTGGGCCTCGTCTCATCGCAGACCCAGGCCATCCCCTACCTGGGCAACGCGCTGCTCGACGACCTGCAAACGCGCATCACCACCGCCCAGGGCTTCGGGGAGAATGTGCAGACCGCCCAGGCGTCACTGGCGACCGACCGGGCCAAGCTCGGCAGCATCACGACCCTCGGCGGCTATCTGGCGCTGAAGGGCACGGTGGCGTCCCAGGCCGACCAACTCGCCATCCCCCTCATTCGCGGACAGGCGCGGCAAGACCTGGCACAGTTGCGCGGGCTGCTGCACTATTGCGAGATCCACGGCATCATGGACTATGAGTACGTCGGCGACACGGGCATCGGCAGCGCGGAGGCCGACCTAGCCGCCGCCCACACGACGGGGGACTATCAGACGGTGGATGGCGAGATCGCCATGCTGCTGGCGAACCTGCGCGCGATGATCGCCAACCAGGGCGACACCACCCCCGCCAACCAAGCCCACGCGACCGACCTGGATCTGGCGAAGTCGTATGGGGTACAGGGGGGGCGCGTCGTTGTCGTCTCGCTGCGCGAACAGGCGATGCGCGCCTATGACAACGGGCGGCTGGTCTTCACCACGTACATCACTTCTGGGCGACCCGAGCTCCCATCGCCGCCAGGCTTTTGGCATGTGCTGGCACAGCAAAGCCCCATCATCTTTACCTCGGCGGAGCAGCCAGGCGATCCCTTCTATTACGCGCCCATCACGGTGCATTACGCGCTGCTCTTCCATGATGGCGGGTTCTATCTGCATGATGCATGGTGGCGGGTGCAGTTTGGCCCCGGCTCGAACCTGCCCCACTACGACCCCGAAGCCTTTAACGGCGGCTCACATGGCTGCGTCAACCTGCCCCTGCAACAGATGACCTGGCTTTATGGCTGGGCCAACATCGGCACGCCCGTGCTCGTCTATTAGCCAATGTGGCATCCAGGCCGGGTGCCGACTGCTGCTCGTCTGGCATGACATCTGCGGCAGAGCAATGGGTGCCTCACAGAGGATATGACGCATGTGACGTCGATCACCGGGCACCAAACGCCCCGTGTTTCCCAGGGGGAAAGGAAGCGCAGCATGTCATCAACCCCGCCCTGGCCCGACCTCCCCTATGCCGCATGGCGCGACACCGACCAGACGCTGCACCTGTGGACCCAGGTGGTGGGCAAGGTTCGGCTGGCGCTGACGCCCGCCGTCAATCATTGGTGGCACGTGCCGCTCTACGTCTCGGCGCGGGGGTTGACGACCTCGGCCATGCCCTATGATGGCGGCCTCGTCGAGGTGACATTCGACTTCGTCACGCACAACCTGCACATCGTCACAAGTGAGGGCACGAGTAAGACACTGCCGCTGATCCCGCGCTCGGTGGCGGCGTTTTATCGCGAATTCATGGCGTCGCTGGCGCAACTGGGCATCCACGTCACCATCAATACGCTGCCCAGCGAGATTCAGGATGCCATCCCGTGTGACGAGGACGAGGTGCACGACACCTACGATCCTGAATACGCGCAACGGTTTTGGCAGGTGCTGGTGCGAACGGAGCGCGTGCTGCGCGAACATCGCCGCGCCTTCATCGGCAAGAGCAGCCCCATCCACTTCTTCTGGGGCAGCTTCGACCTGGCGTTGACGTTTTTTTCGGGACGCACGGCCCCAGAGCGACCCGGCGCGGATGGCATCACCCGCGAGGCATATTCGCATGAAGCGATCAGCGTCGGCTTTTGGCCAGGCAGCGAGCAATCGCCGCAAGCCGCCTTCTACGCGTATAGCGCGCCCATGCCAGCAGGGCTAGAGGATGCACAGATTCAGCCCGCCGCCGCGACGTATAATCGTGAGGCGGGCGAATTTTTGCTGCCCTACGAGGCGGTGCGGACGGCGAAGGACCCAGCGGGCGACCTGCTCGCCTTCTTTGCCAGCACCTACGCGGCGGGGGCCACACTGGCCCACTGGGACCGTGCCGCGCTGGAACGCCCCGCGCCGTCAGACGAACGACCATCAGCGCCGCCGCCCAAGGCGCGCGCCCCCAGAAAGTCAAAGGAAACGCGATGAGCACCGATCCCAATGAGATGACCGTCACCGACAACGCTGCCGAGCACCGCTATCAGGTGACGGTGGGCACGCATGTCGCCTTCGTGGCCTATCGGCTGCATGGCGACACCATCACCTTCACACACACCGAGGTGCCCAAGGAACTGGAAGGCGGCGGCGTGGGCAGCAAGCTCGCCCGCTTCGTCTTGGATGACGCGCGGGCGCGGGGGCTGGGGGTCGTCCCCGAGTGCCCCTTCATCGCCGCCTACATCCGCCGTCACGCGGAATATCAAGATCTCGTGGCGGCGGGCCACCAACCGCAACAGGGCTAAGCGGTACGCGGGTCAGATCTTGACCAACTTGGCGGAAACCACCAGCGCCCCGGCTTCGGTGTGGACATTGGTCAGTTGATAGCGCAGACCCTTGATGGCTGAGCCGCTGCCGATGTCCGCGAACTGCTGATTGAGCGCGTCCTCGATGCGGGCGTTGGTGAAGCCAAAGAGGCTGAGGTCAGCCCCCGCCGCCGAGATCGCCTTGATCTGGAAGGCGATGTGGCCGGTATCATCGACCACCGCCCCCAGGGTCATATCCAGGCCGATGACGACGGGGCCAAAGTTGCCATCCGCGTGCGTTTCGATGTGGTCGCCGACCTTGGTGGTGACGCGCGTGTTGGTCACGACGAAGGGCACCTGGCTCTTGACGCGGTTCAGGCCCATCGTCATGCCCAGGGTCAGCACATCATCATCCAGGGTGATGGCGATGTTGCCCGAGTCGGGTCCGGGCTTCGGGGTGGCGACCGTGCGATGGCTGAGCGCCCAGCCGAGCGTGAAGATGATGAGCGGGAAGAGGACGAAACCCGCGATCAACCCGCCATAAAAGACGCGCTGACGATAAAAACGCGCTGGACGTGAGGTCTGGTAAGCCATCGAACACGATTCTCCCTCGGACGTGTGATCCCGCCGCGAAACACTGGTCGCCACGTGGATTCCCTCGTATTGTAGCATGGCGTTCGCGCGCAAACGCGTAACTCTTTCACACATTGACGATGGCTCACGTCGCATGTTACGATAGAGGACACCGCACCCCAGCAAATCCATGCCGATGAATCGAGATTCGCTATGCTTCAGCAGCCCCCCGCGCCGCGCCCCCGTCGCGGCCTCTTCGGCTTTTTGCGCGGGTGGCGGCAGCGCAAGCCCAACGCGCTGCCCGCCGGAGCCGTCCCCCTGTCAGAGCAGCACGAGCCGAGCAACGCCGGCACCTTCGCGCCGCCCGACAGCGACCGCCGCATCGCGCAAAAAGAAACCTTGCAGCGCGTCGCCTACTTCGCCACACAGGTCTATCTGGTGCCCGAGTTCGCCACGGCGGAAAAGGTCAAGCCAAACCTGGCACAGCGCGAATTAGCCGACTATGCCACCCGACTGGTCATGCGCGGTGACGACCCCGAGCCGCGCAACGGCCACGCCGACATGCTCGCCTTTTTCGCCACGCACCCCGAGCTAGATGCCAAGCCCGCCGCCGACTGGGAAGCATTTCGCCCCAACAAAGAGGTCATTCCCCCGCAGCAACTGGACCCCGAGACGGTGCAACGCATCAAGTTCACGCGCTTCTTGCTGCAACGCGGTACGTATAATGAGGGCTTCGAAGATGGCGAAGAGCCATCCCAATATCACCGCACCCTCGATGATTTCACCCGCGACGACCAGCGCACCGAGAAGTGACCGCGAAGCCCGCCTGACAGTGACAGCGCGTGGCGAGCACCGCTCATGGCAGACCTCGCCTAAACCACCGTCGTGCCCGCTAGCCGCCCTGGAGCCGCGTGATGATGCCCTTCAGGCGGTGGAGTTCGCGGGCATGGTCGGTGTGCAGGTGGTCCAGCACCTCGTCGTGCTCTTGTTGCAGCCGCTCGATGTGGTCGTGCAGCCGCAAAATGGCCTCGACGCCCGCCAGATTCACCCCCAGGTCGCGCATCAGCTTGCGGATGTAGATGACGCGCTCGATGTCGCGGTCCGAGTAGAGGCGCGGGCTGTGCTTGCTGCTGCCCTTGCGCGCGGGCGAGACGAGGCCCAGCCGCTCGTAATGGCGTAGCGTCTGCTCATGCACTTCGGCCTTGATCGCCGCGATGCTGATCGTATACTCGCCATCATGGTGCATCTCGATGCTGATGGCGAGCGATTCGGAATCCTCTCGCATGCGCATCACTTCCCGTCACGCCCCCGCTTGAATTCGAGGAAGAGTTCCCGTTCGTGCTGCGTCAGCTTGGTCGGCAATTCGACACGCACGCGGGCGTAGAGGTCGCCCTGGCCGGTGCCGCGCAGCCGGGGCATGCCCTTGCCCGTCAGCCGGAAAGACTGCCCATTCTGCGTCTCAGCGGGAATGGTCAGCAGCAGTTGCCGCCCGGTGATCTGCGGCACCGGCACCTCGCCGCCCAGGATGGCCGTCGCCATCGGCACGGGCACCTCCACGAAGAGGTCGTCCTTGCGCCTCTCGAACTGCGCGTCGGGCTTGACATTCACGATCAGGTACAGGTCGCCGCGCGGGCCACCGCCGATGCCCGGCTGGCCCTTGCCCGCCACCCGCACGCGCGTGCCCGTGTCGGCCCCGCGTGGGATGCTGACCTCGATGCGTTCGGTGTTGGCGACGGTTCCTTGCCCTTGGCACGTGGGGCAGATGCCGCCGCGCACCTCGCCTGTCCCGTGGCAAGTGGGGCATTCGCTGGGG
>JBBQSR010000242.1:0-6105 GCA_038234855.1 Ktedonobacterales bacterium
TGTCGGTCAAGTTGCCGAGCGATCGCACCAGCAGCAATGTCATCGTCGCGGTCATCGGAGCCAATTATTATCAAGAGAATGGCTTTTACCCCGTGACGGCGTCTAGCCAGCCGCTGACCTTCACGACGGTGACGCCCACCCCCCAGGTGACGCCGACCGTCGCCCCCACGGTGAGCGTAGGTACCACGACGAGCACCGACACGACGAATAACAATGGTCTGTTGATCGTACTGCTGGGTGTCATCGCGGTGGTGCTGCTGCTGGCGGGCGTCATCGTAGCAGTGTTGGCGCTGCGTGGCCGCTCTACCCCACCCGATGCCGGGCCGACAGATCGCCGTCCCTCTGGCCCTGGTGGCTATGGCGGCTATATCGGTGATGGTCCGCTCGACCAGACGATAGCCGATGCCGACTGGCAGGGACAAGGGCGCAACTGGGACGAAGACGACCGATGGCAATCCCCCGCCGGACGCCCCTGGAGCGGTGGCCGGGCGAGCACCCCCTATGATGGCCGCAACGCGCCCCCCAGCCGTGGCCCCATGGATGACGAAGACGACGACCGCTTCCGCACGCGCATGGGCGATCCCTACCAGTCCGCGCCACCCCCACCCGCGCGGCCCAACTATCCGCCCCCGCAGTCGCGTCCGATGGGGCCGCCCCAGTCACGCCCCATGCCGCCGCGCTCGAATCCGCGTCCGCAAAACCCGAACCCGAATTGGAACAACGGCGACAATGGGGGCCAGGAGCCTGGTCCAGCACCGTGGCCGCCCCGCCAATAAAGGAGTCTCGCCACAACACCCGCTAGCGCGTTGGGGAGCGCGGAAAGGCGCATTTGCCTTTCCGCGCTCTCCTTTGTGGTGCAGCGAATGGGCACCCAGGCGCGACAGCGAGCACCAACCGATGCATAAATGTAAATTGATGGAGCATCCTACTTGACAAGATCACCCTTCATCGGTTATATAAAGAGTGGCTTATATGAATGGTCGGCGGATGCCATGGATGGGCCAGGGGAGGGTAGCGAATGGGCAGTGAATGGCCAGATGCCCCCGAACTGGCGCACCACCTGAGCGCCCTCACCGATCCCCTGCGCCTGGGCATCGTCCACGCGCTGGCCGAGGGAACGGAGATGACCGTCGGCGCTCTGGTGCGGGCGCTTGGGCGCAGCCAGCCGCTGATCTCGTTTCACCTGAAGTTTCTGCGCGAGGCGGGTCTGGTGCGCAAGCGTCAGGCGGGCCGCCAGGTGTTTTACGCGCTAGACGCCGACCATTTCGCACGGTTGCAACAACTGTTGGGCGCGGTGCTGCCCGAGCGCACGCGCCGCCGCTATCGCACCCCCGATGGGGGCATTCTGGGGGAGCCGCCACGCCACCACACGTGTCCGCTGTGCGCGCACCTCCCCCGTTACGACGAGAAAGAAAGAAGCACGATGGGTAAAAAAGTTCGCGCCGCCATCATCGGCGTCGGTAACTGCGCCTCCTCGCTGGTGCAGGGCATCGAATATTATCGCAATGCCAGCGAAACCGACTTCATCCCCGGCCTGATGCATGTCAACCTGGGTGGCTATCATATCAGCGACATCGAGTTCAGCGCCGCCTTCGACGTGGATACCACCAAGGTCGGCAAGGACCTGAGCGAAGCCATCTGGAGCGGCCAAAACAACACCATTAAGTTCGCCGATGTGCCGCACCTCAACGTCCCCGTGCATCGCGGCATGACGCATGACGGCCTGGGCAAGTACCTCTCGCAGGTCATCACCAAGGCCCCCGGCTCCACCAGCGACATCACGCAGATCCTCAAAGACACCGGCACCGATGTCGTCATCAACTATCTGCCCGTCGGCAGCGAGACGGCGACCAAGTGGTATGTCGAGCAGGTGCTGCGCGCCGGTTGCGGCTTCGTCAACTGCATTCCCGTCTTCATCGGGCGAGAACAGTACTGGCGCGACCGCTTCGAGGCCGAGGGGCTGCCCGTCGTCGGCGACGACATCAAGAGCCAGGTCGGCGCGACCATCGTCCACCGCACTCTGGCGCGCCTCTTCCGCGAGCGCGGCGTCCGGCTCGAGCGCACCATGCAGCTCAACGTCGGCGGCAACACCGACTTCCTGAACATGCTGGAGCGCGAGCGCCTGGAATCCAAGAAGATCAGCAAGACGAACTCCGTCACCAGCCAGCTCGACTACGACATCGGCGCGCAGAATGTGCACATCGGCCCCAGCGACTACGTCGCCTGGCTGTCGGATCGCAAGTGGGCCTACATCCGCCTGGAAGGCCGCACCTTCGGCGATGTGCCCCTGAACCTGGAACTGAAGCTAGAAGTGTGGGACTCGCCCAACAGCGCGGGCGTGGTTATCGACGCCATCCGCTGCGCCAAGCTGGCGAAGGACAATGGCGTGGGCGGCGCGCTGCTCGGCCCCTCGTCCTACTTCATGAAGTCCCCCGCCATCCAGTACACCGATTCCCAGGCCCGTCAGTTGGTGGAGCAGTTCATCCAGCAGTACGGCCAGGGCGGCGACAAATCCGCGACCCCGGCGACCGAGTCCATCGACGCCCCCGCGCTGAGCGACGCCCCAGCGGAGTAAGCGCAGCGACGACACTCAGACCCCCACACTGTCTTTGGATGGTGTGGGGGCATTGTTGCTGAGGTGGGGACACATGCCGCTCCTTTATGGCACTTGAATGCGTCTCTGGTATCATCAGACGCACGAAGAGGGGCACGAGAATGGATGCTATGTTCAATACGGAGTTTGTGTGGCTGGCTGTCGTATTGGCGCTCGTCGGCGGCGTCAGCGCGGTTAATCAATGGCGTGGCACCGACACAAGCAGGGATATTGCGCGGGGCGCGCGCCTCACATTGGCGACGGCAATCTTGCGCGGCATGTTTGCCATCATCCCCTTCGTCCTCCTTCTTGTGGTGCTCCATGTCGTTTTCACCGATAGCACGGCGATATTTCACGATCTCTTCATAGGCTTTTTGCTCGGCTTCCTCTGGGGCTTCATAGAAGGTGTGTTGATCAGCTACTGGCGTGGTCAACAGCCGCTGCGGCATGTCGCGGCACTCATTGGGGCGGCGACCTTCGCAGCATTGACTGTCACACTCCTGCTCCCCATCTATGTCGTCAATGCGCGCATCAATGGCGTTCCCTTCGATGTTGCACCATGGCCGTTCAACCTCGCTGCTGCCACCGTCGGCGTGGGGACCCTCGCCCAGGCATTGATCTCGTTTATCTACGTTCCCCGTCGTAAACGATCTACACCTATCGCCACTCCCGCCGCCGAGCCACCGCCCGATGACGATGTGGCATCTTACTGGCAGCCAGCACGACCACGTCGGCTGGCGTCGTCCTATGCATGGGGCGTGGGTTTGAGCATCCTCAGCCCCCTTGCGACATTTGGTGCCATCACGCTACTGTACGTTGCCTATGGGATCATCCTTGCCGGAGACTATTTGTTTATCGTATACGGCGCGCCGTACATCTTTGCCTTCATCGCTGTCGTTATTGTGTTCACCGCCCCGGCGGTGTGGCTGGCGCAACGGCTGGCGAAATAATGGCACAGGAAGCACGCTGAGCGACGCCACGATGGAGTAAGCGCAACTCGCGCAATTCCAATGCCCCGTGCTGTCGCTGGACGGTACGGGGGTGTTTTTATGTGTTGGGGTCAGTCCTCGTCAAACTGCTGATCGGCTACGGCACCGCCAGGTGGTAAGCTCGGCAGTTGACGAGCTTGATCCATGACCTCGGCAATTTGCGGGTCGTTGAGGCCAAAGGCGCGATAAAACGCGGTTTCATCATGGGCAATATCATTTGCTTCCACCCTGCTATCGCTAGCGACACGCGACTTTTCGCGCTTGATAATATTCCTCATGCTAAGGTTTATGGCAAGCCCATACATAAAGAAAAAGCTGGTAAACACAATATCCAGAGGCGTATATGGGTAAAGCGGCCTATAATAGGCGCTAATGAAATAGAGTGGAAGTGACACGATAATAACCGGAATGAGCGATTGTAAACGAAGCCGCAAAGCAGCCATAGCAAATGCATAGGCGAAGCCCCCGGCTATTCCAAAAAAGAATCCAGCGGTAAGCTTAGGCGCACCGAACTGAATCCAATCGGCAGCGAACCCTTGGATGGGTAACAAGATGCCGGTAATCAGCGTAACAGTCCATATATTCAATGGATAAAGGATGCTGACAATGATGCCCCGCGAATGCGTCTCTACCACAAAACATCCCATGAAACAATAAGATGCCGCTATCAACAGCCCCGACGCGTTGAAAGTAAGGGGGACCAAGTCGTAGAAAAAAAGAAGAGATGCCAAATAGGCAACGAATGGAAGCAACCATAAAAGATGGATGTTCCAAGCGATTTTGTTCAAACCTAAAATCGTGGAGAGTTTCTGCTTGAGTAGGAAAACAAGAACGCCAGCAAGAATAATGGCAAGGATAACATCCGCACCCCTTTCAAGAAAATTATTGCGATAAGAGTCGGGGGGCGGCAAATTCACATCAATGGCATGGCCTATGAGTGAGCGGGCAAGCTGGATGAAGGCAGCAAAAACAACAGCCATGATAACCAGCCTGATTTTCGTCATGGCGCTTTTCGTTGGCGTTGTGTCTGGGGCTGTCTGCAAGAGATGTACCCTCAAGGGTCAGATTTTGCTGGCATTATAGCGCGCACCAATCTATCAAGCAACTATGTGCTAACAAACATCCATTTGAGACAGAGATAGCGATGACAGCCCAGCACCCGCTTTCACCTGTGCTTAACCGTGATCTGCTAGTATGAGCGTAAAGCCCGACCATTTGGAGCGGGATTGCCGCTACTCAACAGCACCCTTCTGCGTTATACTACACGAAGGCGCGGTCAGCCGACCACGCCGCCCATTCGCAGCGGAGGCAGCCACACCCATGCTCTATCGCCTGACTCTTTTCGCCCAGGGCGTATCGCGGCGCATGCCCCAGCGCGTGCGCTGGGCACTCGGCGGCTTCATCTGCCAGGTCGTCTATTGGGGGTGGGCCGAGAAACGGCACAACACCCAGTTTAACATGAGCATCATCCTGGGGCGACCGATGAGCGACCCGCTGGTGCGGCGCACCGCGCGGCTCTCGTGGCGCAACTATGGCCATTATGTCGGCGATCTCTTCGACCTCACCAACCACACGTCGGAATATTATCTGCGACGGCTGCACGACGAAACAGACCTGGCCCCCGCGCGTGATGGGCTGCCCGGCGCGTTTCGGCGCATCGATGAAGCCATCGCGCCGGGCAAGGGTGCCCTGATGGTGACGGGGCACTATGGCAACTATGATGTCGCCGGGGTCGTCGTGGCGGCGCACCACCCCATCCAGGCGCTCGCCGAGAAGCTGCCCGATCCGCAGATGAACGAGTGGTTCCAGTCGCATCGCAAACAATTTGGCATCACCATCGTCACCATCGACGACTTCCTGCGGCCAGTGATGCGCCACTTCCGCGCGGGCGGCGTGGTGGCGACGCCGATGGACCGCCCCGCGACGGCGGAGGATGGTATCGCCGTCCAGTTCTTTGGCCGCACCACCTATGTGCCGCGCGGCCTGGGCGCGCTGGCGGTGAAGATGGGCGTCGCCATCGTTCCCGGCTTCCTTTCCTACGCGCCAGATGGCTCGTACCGCGTACGCGTCTTCCCGCCCGTGACGGTGACGAAGGGCGACGACGAAGAGGCGGCGGTGACACGCGCCACGCAGGTGATGTTTGACGCGCTCGAAGCCACCATCCGCGACGACCCGACGCAGTGGTACATGTTTCGGCGCTTCTGGCCCGAGGAAGCGGCCATCACCGCGCCCGTCACTAAGGGGGCCGCGCGGACGCCCGCCCCCGCGCGGGTGGGGTGACGCATGAAGACACGGTTGTTTCGCCTCGGCTTTCGCGTGCTGCCGCACGTGCCGCGTACCTTGTTGCAGGTGGTGGCCATTCTCGCCGCCGAGGTCCTGTGGCTGACGGCGACGGGCACGCGCCAGCGCGTGCGGGCGATTCTGGCGCACATCCCCACGCTCGCCGCCGACCCCGCCGCGCTGGATCGCGCGGTGCGGCGCAGCTTCCGCGCGCTGCTGTGGAATTATATCGATCTCTTCACC
>JBBQSR010000243.1:0-6096 GCA_038234855.1 Ktedonobacterales bacterium
CGCGAACGCGAAGGCATTTACGCCGATCTGTTGATAGTCCTTGGGCAGGGATCGCATCTGCCACTGCAACTGTGGGCCAGGGATGGGCGAGCCAGTGGCCGCGATGGTGTTGGTGATGGGGGCGAGCGTCGGCGTACTCGCTGTTATTGTGGCCGTGGCCGTGGGCTGCGTCGAAGTTGAAGAGGTGACGGGCTGCGTGGCTGCGCCGCGATGGGCCAGCAGCGCGAAGAGCAGCACCGCGATCAGCACTGCACCGATGGCCCCTACGCCACTCCAGCGCCGCATCTGTTGCTGACCGGCGCGTCGTGTGCGTGCGCGGCCCAGGCCGCGCCACAGTTCGGCGCGCACCTGGGGCACGCGCTGGGCGCGCAGGGCGCTGGCCAGCATGTCATAGGTGCTCAGGTGTCGTTGGCACGCGACACAGGTGGGGATGTGCTGCCCCAGGCGTGCCGCTTCGTCGCGTGGCAGCAGGTCATCGCGCAGCGCCGAGAGCGTTTCGGGTGCGATCCCCAGCACGCAGATGGTGGGTACGGTGTTCACGCGGATTCCCCCTTCCCCAGATAGGCGCGGCGAAACTGTTCGCGGGCGCGAAAGAGCGCCGTTTTGGCGGCGAGCGGCGTCATGCCCAGCGCCTGTGCGGCCTCGGCACCGCTCAGCCCCACGACCTCGCGTAAGATCAACAGTGCCCGCGCGCGAGGCACCAGGGCATCCAGCGCGCGGCGTACCGCGTCGTGCTCGGCCAGGCGCATGGCAGGGTCGCTGCGGCCTGGGTCGGTGCGTTCATCTAGCGCCACGGCGGCACCGATGGGCGAGGCGCGACGGCGCAATTGGTGCAGCGCCAGATTCGTCGCCACACGGAAAAGCCACGCCTCGGGGTGGGGATAGCGTTGGATGGTCGTGAAGTGTTGCCACGCGCGCAAAAAAGCTTCCTGGCTGAGATCAAAGGCGGATTGCTCATCCCCCGTCATGCGCCACAGGTAGCCCATGATGCGCGCCTCATAGCGGGCAAAGAATGCCTCGAAGCCGTCATCTGCCGGTGTCATCGCGTTCCTTTCCTCTTGATGCCCTGCGCCCTCGCATCAATTGCATCACAACTACTATCCGCGATAGCCCGCAAAGGTTACAGCGATGGTGTACAATAGCCATCATTCTAGCGGTGGAGGCGCGGGCATGGCGACAACGGCGATCCGGGGTGCGCAGGTGATCGATGGAACGGGGCGCGACCCGCTGACGAACGCGACAGTGGTGGTGGTGGATGGGCGCATCGCGTCCGTGAAGGTGCGCGGTGCGGTGCCACGCGGGGCGACGGTCATCGACGGAACGGGCATGAGCCTGCTGCCGGGCCTGATCGATACCCATGTGCATTTCCTCTTTGATGGCAGCAACCTCGTGCAGCGGCTGATGACGCCGTTTTCCCTCAGCCTGTACGAGGCCATCCCCCGCGCGGCACAGACGCTGGCGGGCGGCGTCACGACCGTGCGCGACGCGGGCTATGCCCCCGCTGGGCTGCGCGACGCCATCGCGCGGGGCCTCTTTCCGGGGCCGCGCATGCAGGTGGCCGTCACCATCCTCTCGCAGACGGGGGGGCACTCTGACCAGTCTATGCCCTGTGGCGTCTGCCTGAATATCGATTCGCCGGAGCTGCCCCCCAACGTCGTCGATGGCGTCGACGCCATGCGCCAGCGCGTCCGCGAGATCCTGCGGGCCGGGGCGGACTGGATCAAGGTATGCGCGACGGGTGGGGTGTTGTCGCCGACCGATTCACCCCAGGCGTCGCAGTTCACCGAGGCCGAGCTACGCGCCGCGGTGGAGGAGGGCGCGGCGCACGGCAATGTCGAGGTGATGGCCCACGCCCAGGGCACGCGCGGCATCAAGAACGCCATCCGCGCCGGGGTGCGCTCCATCGAGCATGGCATCTGGCTCGATGATGAGGCGATCCAGATGATGATCGACCGCGATGTCTATCTGGTGCCGACGCTGGTCGCCCCGTTGCAGGTGATCCGCCGTGCCGAGGCCGACCCCAGCACCATGCCCGACTACGCCGTGCGCAAGGCGCGCCAGGTGATCGCCGACCACCAGGCATCGTTTCGCCGCGCGGTAGCGGCGGGCGTCACGGTGGCGATGGGGACGGACTCGGGTGTCGGCCCCCACGGCCAGAACGCGGAGGAACTGGCGCTGATGGTCGCGGGCGGCATGACGCCGATGGCCGCCATCGTCGCCACCACCCGCAACGCCGCGACCCTGCTGAAGCTGGGCCACGAGGTCGGCACGGTCGAGGCTGGCAAGCTGGCCGACCTGATCTTGGTGGCGGGCGATCCCTTGGCTGACATCACCGTGTTGCAGTCGCACGACCACATCCCCCTGGTGATGCAGAGCGGCACCATCGCCAAGAATCTGGCCGCCGAGCGCGTGACGGCCTAGCACCGAGGGCGTGGCCATTGAGGCGCGGGGGCAGCCACGCCGAGACGGCGAGCGGCGGCAACTGTGCCCATCACGCACGTCGTGGGGCCACAGACGCCGCGCACAAAAGGGGGGAGCGTCCCAGCCAGGCTTGCACCTGAACTGGAACGCTCCCGATTTGGCCGCACCGCCGCCCCCGTAGGTTCCCCCGCGTCATCCCAAGCGGAATGGGGCGGGGGACGGGGGGTGAGGCAGGTGTGGCAACCTGATCACCCCCTCGTGATTAGGCGTCCACGAAGTCCGCAGCGGAGTTCGTGTTAAAGATGCCTGGCAGCGAAACCGACTGCCACCCGGTCATCTTGCCCAGGAAGTTCGAGGCCATCGCGTTGGTCACATTGATGTACATCGCTTTGTCAGAACCCTCGGCGATGTAGAAGAGTTGACCGTAGCTCTGGTCCGCCGCGTAGTTGTCCACGGCAACCGCGTTGCCGGGCATGAAGGTCACCGCCGGGGAGGGCTGACCCAACAGCGTCCAGGACCCGTTAAACTTGCCGGTCGGCAGAGCCGCCGCGCCGGTCGTGTTTGGCGGGAAGAAGACGTTGGCCCACATCTGCTTCGTGTCAGAGGCCGTGCAGGCCGCTGCGAAGGTGTTGCTCGCTGCCACATAGGCGGCAGAGGGCGTCGTCAAGCAGGTCGTCGCAAGCGGCGCGGCGAAGCTGAAGGGCGACAGACCACTGGCCGCAGCCGCAGCCGAGGGGAAGAGCGCGATGGCGGCAGTGCTGTTGAAGGCAATGCCCGCACCACCGACCGCGGCGAAGTACTGGTAGTAGACACCAGCGCCGCCCGTGTTGGTTTCCAGCACCAGATAGTTGCCGTTGTTATCCGACGACACCTGGGGCGCATAACCCACCGTGTTGAGCAGCGGCGAGTTCGTCCAGTTGCTGATGGTCGCACCCGTGAACTGGCCCGCACCGTTATACGTCAGCGCGATCTTGGTCGAGTACAACGCACCGGTACCGGTGACGCAGTAGACACCAATGTTGGCCGCACGTGCACCACTCGTGCCATCGGTCGCCGCCGAGACGCTCGCGCAGCTCGTCGTGCTACCGGCATAGGCACCGGGCAGATTACCACCAGCGAGCGTCACTTGCGTGGCCGTCGCCGGGGCGATGTTCCATTGGTACAGTGCCACACCCGAACCCGTCGGCATCGCCGGGCCAAGGATGAACAGGTTGCCAGGGGCCGCGTTGCCATCATCCACGATGACCGGCGCGCCACTGAAGCTCACCGAATTGAGCGCGTACCACGCGGTGTTGGAAGCCATGTTCGGCACGTAGGGATTGGTGCCATAGCTGGCGATCCAATACTTGTTGTCGCTCAGGCCCTGCGCCACCATGTAGACGCGCGAGGCGGCATAGCGTGCCTGCAAGAGCAGGTAGGTGGCCAACTGGCCGGAGGTCGCGTTCGTCTGACCAACGTTCGGGCTCCCCAAACCGGTCAGCGCGTTGTAACCCGAGATGCTCGCCACACCATAGGCACCCTTGACCGCGAAACCAGCATCTTTACCGTACATCTGCGTCGTCACGGTCGGGGGCTGCTGGTACTGATAGGTGACGCTGTACGGGAAGTACGTGGTCACATAGGTACCGGCACCGTTCGACAACGGCAACGAGTTGTTGAGGATGAAGTTGCTGCCCGCGCCAGCGGAGCACGTCAGGTTAAAGGAGGTTGCGACACCAGCAGCCTGGTGGCCCCCACCCGTGATCGCGACGCCCACCACATGCGTGTTGGCAAAGGTCGCCACGAAGTAGTTGGCACCGACAGGAACGGTCGCCGTGACCGACTCAGCAGCAGCCGCCACGGTGAGGGTCGCGCCAGCGGTGATGCCCGTCATCGAGGCTGGCGTCACTGCCGTCTGACCAATCGCACCGACCTCATAGGTGAGTGTCGTGGTGGTCTGGGTCAGGCCCGCAGCAACCGAAGTCGCCGTGACCAACGTACCAACCACCGCATTACCACCCGTGTGCGCCTTCAAGAACGTGGCGGTAAAGTGGGTGGCATCGGTGATGGCCGATACCTGTACGATTTCCGAGGCCACACCGGCATCAACCAGTACGTACTGACCAACGATCAGGTTCGCGGTGCCAGCCACCGCCACCGAAGCGATGCCGGGGCCGAACGCCACCGGACCAGCATTGGCCGTGTCGTTGAAGGTCGGCGTGATCGTACCACCAGCGATGTGCGATCCGGCAACGGTCGCCTGGAAGGAGGTCGCCGTGACCGCCGAAACCGTCAAACCGTTATCTGCCGCACCCGGTGCGCCAGTGATGTTCACTTTCATGCCGGCCACAATGCCATTCATGGAAACCGGCACCACAGTCACCAGACCAGCACCAACGGCGGTGCTGCTCGTCGTCGCTACTGCCGACATACCCAACTGCTTGGCATATTCACAGAAGCCTGTCGTGCCGACACCCGTCAGGTTATTCAGGGTGAAGGCACCAGCGCCCGTCGTGTCGTTCTGATATGCCGAGTAGAGCGCGGGGGTCAGCAGACCGATGCGACCGCCGACGCTGGGAAGCGTCGCGCCCGTGGTCTGGTTGGCCTCGATGGTCGCCGCCGTCCAGATGGCCTCTGCCGCCGTCGTGCCACCAACATTGGTGAAGACGGTCGTGCCACTGGTGCAGGTACCGACGCTGCAATAGATGCCGATGTTGGTGTTGGTCGTGTCCGCGACCGCCGACACGTCGGGGATGACACGCGCAGCAACATTGCTGTTGGTGATCGTGTTCGGGTTATAGAGCGTGCGAACGCCCGTCAACGCCGCCGTGGGGTTCGTCGTCAACGCGGCCAGCGCGCTTTGCTGCCAACTGGGGGCTGCCCAGAACTGGCTGATGCCGCCGCCGCCGCCCTGAGTGGTCGTGGGCGAGTTGCTCCACGGTTCCTCAGCGGCCCATGCCGCCGTGGCTGCCACGTTGGTGCTCACGCCCAACTTGGTACCACCGACCGCCGTCACGAAGGGATTCGAGGCGGGGTCCTGCACCGAGAAGGTCGTCTGGCGGAAGTTGTTGCCGTCGCCCGAGCACGCGTACAGGCCATTGTTGCCTGTCGCGGCCAGCACGGTCTGGCCTTGCAGCGCCATCTGCATGAAGAGTTGCTGCTCAGCCGAGGCGTTGCTGAAACCGACATCGGCCTCGCACATGCCCCACTGGTAGCCGACGACCTGCGCGGCGTTCTCATTCGCCACCGCCGAGAGGGCGGTCTGAATGCCGAGCGTCGTGTTGCTCGTCTGCATCACGGTGATGTGGGTGATGTTGGGGACCAGGCCCAGCGTGATCTCCAGTTCCTCTTCGACCGCCTGGGCATTCGTGCCCGTCGTCAGCGGCGTACCAAAGTTCTGGCCGGTCTGCGACAGCACGTTCCCCAGGCCACCCGTCACGTTCTGCGTGATGATGAAGGGGGTCGAGCTGCTGGCGCTGCCGGTGATGGCGCTCTGGATGGTGCTGCTGATGCCGACGCAGTTCGCATACTGCGCGAGGTCGGCCAGCGAATAGCCATCCATTTCCACGAACGCCGCCCACATGCCGTTGCCGGGGTTGGTGGTGTTCTGGAAGTTGTAGACCTTATTCAATTGGGCGGGCAACAGGCCCGTCGCGGTGTAAGGGGCCGCGGCACCCGTGAAGGTGGGGGTCGTGG
>JBBQSR010000244.1:0-6068 GCA_038234855.1 Ktedonobacterales bacterium
AGCCGCATCATCGTCACGGCGCATGGGGTGCGCGATGGCCACATGCCCGATCTGCGGCCTGACCCGGCCAGCGATTTCTTCTTCATGCCCGCGCGCACGGTGGAGGAGGCTGCGCGGCTGACGGTCGATCTGGTGCTGCGCCGCCTGCCCGCCAAGTATGGCCTGGACCCCACGCGCGACCTACAAGTGCTGGCCCCCATGTACAAGGGACCAGCGGGCGTGAGCGCGCTGAATGACGCGCTGCAACGCGGCATCCGTGGTGGGGAGGGCGACGGCGTGACGGCGGGGGCGCGCGTCTTTCGCCTGGGCGACAAGGTGATGCAGCTCAAGAACGACTATGACAAAAACGTCTTCAATGGCGACGTGGGCATCCTCACGGTGATCGATCCGCAGGACGGCCTGGCGGTGGTGCAGTTTGGCGACGCCGCCGTGACGTATGCCTTTCACGAACTCGACGCGCTGGCGCTGGCCTACGCCGTCAGCATCCATCGCGCGCAGGGCAGCGAATACCCCGCCGTGGTGCTGCCGCTGGTTATGCAGCATGCCCTGCTGTTGCAGCGCAACCTGCTCTACACCGCCATCACGCGGGCCAAGCGGCTGTGCATCATCGTCGGCGAGGAACGCGCCCTGCGCTACGCCATCAACAATGATGAAGTCGCCGCGCGCAACACCGCCCTGGCCGACCGTCTGCGCGACGCGACGCCGCTGCCCGATGACGCCGCGCCAGCCAGTGCCGTGCCCCTCATTGACGATGCCCCAGAGACGTTGCCTTCATCGAGCGGAGCGCCTCTGTTGCAGCATGCCGACGACCTGCAACGCCCCAGCAAGCGCACGCGACCTCGGCTGGGCGAAGAGTGAGGGTGCTTTACTCGGCTTCCTCGGGGGCAAGCTCAATGGCGTCATAAAACTCCTCGATGGGAATAGACAATGCCAAACTTGCTAGCACAATAGTTTCACCTGCTTCATAGGAAGTCAGTTGCCAAAAAGCTTCGGCACGTCGATAGACTTCAACATATATTCTGTACGGATCGATCAAGACGTATTCTTGAATAGTGGGGCAAGCACGGTAGTAGCGCATCTTTTGTGTACGATCTACATCCTGCGTACTCGGCGAGAGCACCTCGAAGATCACGTGGGGAGCTTTGACGGTGTGAAGCCGCCCACGCTCCACCGGGTCACACGTTACCGACATGTCAGGATAGACATAGCGCGTTGGTGAAATTTGCACGCGCACATCCGATCCATAAAATCGACAAGTTCCGGCACGTAAGCGTCCCTTAAGTGCGGTCCCGATGTTAAAAGCGATAAGCCAGTGGTCCATCGTTCCGCCCGACATCATGTACACTTGGCCGTCGATATACGCGTATTTGACGTCGGGGTTGCTCTCTGCGAGCGCGAAATATTCTGCGACGGTGTAACGCGGTTCTTGTTTTTGGGCGACCATCACCATATCCCCTCATTGCGCGATATTAGGGATAGTATATCATGCCAGCACTTTGCGATAGATCGCCGCCATGGGGATGGTGATGCCCAGGCAGCGTACCTCCACGGCCTCGGTACCGCGATAGTCGCGCATCTCCCAATGGATGCCATCCGCTAGGCGACGCTGCACATGCACGAAGGGGCGTTCGCAATCGACCAAGATGTATTCCTGGATGGTGGGGCAGGCGCGGTAATATTGTGCTTTTTGTCCCAGGTCAAAGGCGATGCTTTCTGGGGTAAATATCTCTATAGCGAGTAGTGGCATCGGTAGCACATCATCGGTGCCCTGCATGCTGTTATCTCTGCTGACCGCGATATCCGCATAGACGATGCAGGTGGGGCTGAGTTGCACGCGCATATCTGAGGAAAAGATCGCGTGGTCGGTGCCATCCAAGGCCGCATCCAGGAAGAAGGCGAGATTGAACATGATGGTCGAATGCGTTGTTGGCTGTGGACCACGCGGGCGCACCACGCCATCGTAATATTCGTGCTTCTCTTCGGCGGCACGCTCCGCCGCCAGATAGTCCGCTGGGCTGATGTCATGATGCGCCATCGCGGCACCTCCACCATTCGTGTTGCCCTATTATGGCACACGTGTTCGCTATAGAACAATCCCTCTACCGTGCCCCTGTCTGTGGGGATGATATCTGTCATGCGAAACTGCTGATGCCCGACACTACCCGCTGGCCCCCGATGACCGTAGACTTGAGACAGAGCCAAGTGAACCCCTCACTGAGCGAGGGGCACCAGGGAACCAGCGGCAAAGGAGTGGACTCATGGATACATCGTTCTTCGCGCGGCGGCCATTGTCGGCACTCAGCATCTTTGGCATCGTGGTGATGGTGTTGGGGGGCATCGGCGCGCTGTTTGGGGGCATCGTGGGGGTGGGCTGGCCCGGCGGCGTCTCGCTAGATGTCAGCGGGAGCGTCTTCCTCATCGGCGCGGCACTCATTGGCAGCGGGTGGCGCTGGGGGCCGATCGTTGGGGCCGTCATCACGGGCGGGGCATTCTGTTACGCGCTCTTCGTCAATCCTTATCCGTCATATCATTTCGCGCACGCGCAAGATGGCTTTCCGATCTTCTTTGGGGTGCTGATGGCGGTGGTCAGCATGGCGGTGGCGACCGTGACGAATGCCACCGCCGCCGTGCAGAATTATCGCGCGGCTGGTCCCCGCAGCACGCCACGTTGGCTGTACAACGTCTTCGCTGGGGCGGTCTGCTTCGTGGTCGGCGCGGCGATCTTCGCCAGCATCGCGCAGCCGCCCACCAGCGCGGCGACGGATGTGGGGCTGCCGACCGTGCATCTGAAGCTGAGCCAGTTCAGCCCCACTAGCATCAGCATTCCGGTGGGGTCGCAACTGCGCTTCACCGATGATGGGTCGGTGCCGCACATCCTCGACTATGGCCTGTGGAATGGCGAGCGCGCGGGCAACATCCCTGCCCCCGCCGGAGCGCCAGCCCTGAGTGACCACCAGATCGCGGGTGGCAGCTTCACCATTGGCCCCTTCACGACGGCGGGAACGTACCACATCCTCTGCGTCGTGCACCCCGGCATGGAATTGACGGTCACAGTCGCCGCCGCCAGCGCGTAGCCGTGTGCCAGGGTCGCCCACTATCAGCAGAGGTGGCGGCCCTGGTTTGCCAACGCCGTCATCCCATGCATACGATAGAGGCGATGACGTCTCCGGTTTGCGCAGCGAGAGGAGCCATGCACTATGCATGAGGAAACCGTGCCACGCGTGCCCAGCGATCCACCGAATCCGCCCTTCATCCTCTTTTGGAGCCTGTGGCTGCTCTGGCTGATCTTCTTCGTGCCACCTATCTATGGCGCGGTGGCGCATCCGACGGGGAGCGGTCTCTTTTTGCTGGTCTGCGCGGCGTGTTGCACGGCCAGCTATGTCTGGACGACGTGGGATAACACGCGCTACCTGCGCCGCCCGCTCGATGTCGCCCAAGCGCCGATCGCGCCGACGTGGTGGGGCTTGGTCGGGGTGCTGGTGGTGCTCGGCTTCGTGATGGGTGTGGTCGGTGGCACCACCTGGCTCGAACCGCACATCTTCGCTGCCGCCGTCATCAGTGGTCGGCTGACGCCCCGCCAGTTGGTGTGGGGCATCGGCGGGCTAGAGGTCGTGAGCGTCGTCCTCAATCTCGTGGCGATCCATGATTTCTTCGTTTTCTTGCAGGGGTTATTCTTGATGCCCGTCATCGCCATCGCGGTCAGCAATCTGGCCTACGCGGTCGAGACGAATCGGGCGCTGCGGCTGGCGCGGCGCGAGATCACCCGGCTCGCCATCAGCGAGGAGCGGCTGCGTTTCGCCCGCGATTTGCACGATCTGCTGGGGCACACCCTCTCGCTCATCGCCATCAAGAGCGAGCTGGCCGGGCAGCTCATCACCGATGCCCCCGCCGACGCGCGCCGCGAGGTGAGCGAGATCGAGGCCGCCGCGCGTACCGCGCTGGGCGATGTGCGTGCGGCGGTGGCGGGTTATCGCCAGCCGACCCTGGCGGGCGAGATCGATGGGGCACGGCAGATGCTGGCCGCTGCGGGCATCGCCGTCACCATCGAGCGCGCGCCCGTCGTGTTGCCCGCCGCTGTCGAGGCGCTTTTCGCCTGGACCATCCGCGAGGGCGTGACGAATGTGCTGCGCCACAGTCGCGCCCGTCACTGCGCCCTCACCATCAGCCAGCATGACGACGGCTACATAGTCGCGGTGGCTGATGATGGCGCTGGCCCGGCCCCCGCGCCGCTGGCAGCATCGGGCAATGGCTTGCGCGGGCTGGGCGAGCGCGCGGCGCTCCTCGGTGGCGGCGTGGGGCTGGCGGCGGTGGCGAGCGGCGGCTTTTCGCTAAGCGTCCACGTGCCCCAGGGGGTGAGGCAACCCGTCACACAGGAAGAGGTGCCCGCATGATTCAGGTGTTGTTGGCGGAAGATCAAGCGATGGTGCGCGGCGCGTTGGCGGCGCTGCTGAACCGCGAGGGCGACATCGCCGTCGTGGCGGAGGTGGGGCGCGGCGACGAGGCGGTGGCGGCGGCGCTGCACCATCGCCCCGATGTCGCCCTGCTGGATATCGAGATGCCCGGCATGAATGGCATCGATGTGGCGACGGCGTTGCATCAGCAACTGCCCACCTGTCGTGTCTTGATCCTCACGACCTTTGGGCGACCGGGATTCCTGCGTCGCGCGATGGCGAGCGGGGCCGTCGGCTTCCTGGTGAAGGATGCCCCCGCCGCGCAGTTGGCCACGGCCATTCGTCGTGCCATGGCGGGCGAACGGGTGGTGGACCCTCAGCTGGCGATGGCGGCGCTCAGCGCGGGCGACAATCCCCTGACGGAGCGCGAGCAGTCCGTGCTGGTGTTGGTGGCGCAGGGCGCGGGCAACGGCGAGATCGCCACGGCCCTGGCGCTGACCGAGGGCACCGTGCGCAACTACCTGTCGACCGCCATGCAAAAGCTGCACGCCCAGACGCGCACCGAGGCCGCGTTGCGCGCCGAGGGCAACGGCTGGCTCTGATGGTGCGAGCAATGACGGCCCGCGCGATGCCCGCCTGCGGGCGAGGGTGAGGTGATCGCGTTCTAGTCACGCTCTGGCGCTATTTCCTGTGCCGCGACCCAGAGTGGCAGGGTGAGGTAGAGGCCATTGGCGATGTTGAGTTCGCCCATCTGGCGCTGCTGGTCGGCGAGGCAGCGGGCGTGCAGTCGTGCCACCTCGCCCGGCCCCGCCAGCAGCAGCGCCGTCACCTCACCATCGCGGAAGCGCAGGTGCGCCAGCCCCGCCGCAGTGATGGTCGCCGTAAAGACCCAGTGGTGTTCGCGGTCCAGGTACGGCGGATTTGCTGCCGCGTGGGTGAGGATGGCGATGTCGTGCTCGGCCAGCGGGTGCAGCGTCTCGCCGACGATGTCGCGCGGCTCTAGCCCGACCTCTTCGCGCATCTCGCGCCAGGCGGCGGTGAGCGGGGCATCTAGCCCGATGTGGCCCGAGACTGCGACATCCAGCGCGCCAGGCGAGCTATCCTTGGCGAAGCTGCGGCGCTGGGCGACGAAAAAGCCCTGGGGCGTCGTCAGCACGATGTGGATGGCCCCGTGCCGCAACCCCAGCAGATGAAACCACCAGCGTGGCCCAGTCAGTGTCGCGCCATCCGTGCCATTGCGCAGCAGCACGAAGGGTTCCGTCGCGCTGGCCGGGGCCTGGGCAAGCCCTAGCGCCTCGGCGAGACGCGTGCGGGTGGGGGCCAGCGCGGCCCAGCGGGCGGGGGTGATGTCGCCGCCATCGCCTAGCTCGGCGTGCAAGTCGTGCACCAGTGCTAGGTCGGCGGCATCCAGGGGTGTCAGCTTCATGGGGCGCTATCCTTTGGGATGATGATATTATGCACGAGAGATCAGACGAACCACGCCACGAAAGGGGACAGGGATGGAGGCCGAACTTTACACCGTGTCGTTGCCATCGTCGCTCGTGCTCAGTTTCATGCCACGCCCACGCGGCTACGACTGGCTGGAAGGCGAGATGGCGTCGTACCACGCGCGCGGCGTGCGGCTGGTGGTTTCATTGCTGACCATGGCCGAGTTGTGGACGAGCGGGCTGGTGGATG
>JBBQSR010000245.1:0-6056 GCA_038234855.1 Ktedonobacterales bacterium
GGGGGGCTTGTTGATGAAATCAATGCGCTCATACCGATTCAGCGGGTCATCGATGCACCCACGAGCGACGGTGATGGATGATGGCAAACGCGTTGCACCATTGGTTGCACCAGTAGCCGTTGTATTAGGGTTTTTGGGGCAAACAAAAAGCTCTACGAAACGTTTCGTAGAGCCACTTCCTGATTGGTCGGGGTGAGAGGATTTGAACCTCCGACCACCAGTACCCCATACTGGTGCGCTACCAGGCTGCGCTACACCCCGTTGACTTCCCCAGTATAGCCTATCCGCATCGCCGCGTCAAGGGGCAATTTTGCCAGGACACTGGGGGGATATGATATCATGCGACCAAAACGGAAGAAGGGCCACACGATGGTGAAACGGAAGACGATTCGCTTGAGTCCGGTGGAGCTGGCGCTGGTCGTGCTGATGGGCGGCCTGCTGCTGCTGAACCTGTGGCAGAGCCGCGCGCTGCAACAGCGGATGCACTAGTCGCGCTCGGCGTTCGCTTGCGAGATCAGCGCGACGCGATAGGGATACAGTTTCGGCGTCACCACACCACCGAGTACAGCGGGATCATGCTGCATGATCGCGCGTGCCGCATCCTCCGAGTCAGCGGTGATGATGGCGATGCCAAAGGAATCTTCATCGGTGTTTTGCGTACGGCCCGCTAGGATGAGACGACCCTCTGCTAGTAAACGTTGCAGATACGCGAAGTGTGCGGCCATCGCGGCGGACTCCGCAGCCGTCAAGCCTTCGCTCAGCATGGCGGGGCGGGTGGCGATGATGCGATAGAGAAATTGTTGCTGCATTGCGGCCTCCAGGGGCAGGAACTGGGGATACCGTTGTTCCGCATCCCCAGTATCGCACACCAGCGTGACTCATTCGGCCAAGTGGGGGGCCGTGCCGTGCGCCTCTTCGGCGAGCACCGCTTCAGGGACTGGCTCGCTGGCGCGCCCCCGGAAGGTCGTGATCAGACACACCGACGCGACAATAATCGCCGCCGCGATGAGCGTCAGCGGCGTCAGCGCCTCATGCGCCAGTGCCCACCCCAGGCCCACCGCAACGACCGGATTCACATAGGCATAGGTCGACGCGATGGAAAGCGGAGTGTTTTGCAGCAGCCACGTATACGCCGAATAGCCCACCAACGAACCGATGAGGATTAAGTACAGCAGCGCTGAGGTCGAGGTGAGGGTGAAATTACTCGCATTCACCTGCCCTACCTCGCCCGTCACCAGCGCCACCAGTGACAGCACCACGCCCCCGCCTAGCATCTCGACGCTGGTGCCCATCAGCGATGACTGCGGCATTGGCGCACTGCGCGCATAGATCGAGCCGATGGCCCACGCCAGCGACGAGAATGGGATGACCAAGAGGCCCCAGGAAGCGCTGCCATTGTTGAGATCCTTCATCACATTCGGGCCGATCAGCAGGGCCACGCCAGCAACGCCCAACAACAGCCCCACCAGCACGCTCCACGACGGGCGGCTGCCGTGGGGGCGCACCCAGTCCAGCAGGGTCATCCAGATCGGCGTCATCGACAGCAGTAACGCCGCCAGGCTCGACGGCACCCCCTGAGATTCCGCCCAAGCGACCATGCCATTGCCGCCAAAGAGCAGCAGCGCGCCAATGAGCGTCCCCGAGCGCCAGTGTCGCCAGGTGGGCCATGCCGCCCCGCGCAGTCGCAGCACCACGAAGAGCAAGCCCCCCGCGATCAGGAAGCGCATCCCCATCATCACGAATGGCGGCGCGCCCTGCACCGCATAATGAATCGCCAGGTAGGTTGACCCCCAGATGAGGTAGACCGCCAAGAGATTCGCCAGCACCGCCGCGCGGGCCGGTTGCCGCGCGCTACTCGTCGCCATGAGTGTGCTCCCCTTCCCCCACAATCGGTCGTGTCGCGCGCTCTTTGCTGGTCGAGAGCACGATGATGGTACGCGTCGAGCAGATGGTGGGGATAGCCCCAAATCGCTCGCGCATCAGATGCCCCAGCGCCTCGGTGCTGGCGACGTGCGCCTTCACCAGATAGCCGTTCTCACCAGCGAAAGGGTGCCCCCCTTGCACCTCGGGCCGCACGGCCAGCAGCTCCCCCGGCGCCAGCGCGTCATCCGTCGCCGCGCGGGGCGCGAACTGCCGCAGATTCGGGTGATCCCTTCCTCGGCTAGCACGCGCAGGACGGCGCGGAGCCGGTCGGGGCTTTTGGGGTGCCATTCTGGATTTCGTGTTTCTAGAAAATGTCGCCAGTGATGAGCGCCGTGATCATTGCTGCTCGCTCCCTTTCGCGCCGCGCCATACTCCCTTTGATGATATCACGCGCGCACGGGTAGGTTTATGTGGCCCACTCCCACTCCTCATAAGGGAGGTGAGTATATCAGAGGCGGCTGGCAACAGGGCGAATCTCACCGATCACGAGGGTGGCGTGTGAGGAAGACCAAACTCTTCGGCAGTATGTAATGTATACTTTACATTAAGGATGAAATATGTTACTATTTGTTCGCTGAAGGTTACTCAATGTAAGCAATAGCTGACAAAGGAGGCGCATATGTCCTTTCATGAAAGAAATATCACGGTTTCCCTGGTGAACTTCATCCTGATCTTAGGGTTCTATCTGACGAGCTTGTTGCTCTTGGCGCGCGGCGGGAACTTCAATGCGGAAAGCGTCTATCGTCTCTGGGGCATCGTTGCTGTGCTCGCAACGGTCGGGACGGTATTGACCATCATATTTGTGCATATCACCGCCAATGTCGCCCGTACCATAACCACCGGAGAAGGGCATATAAACGGGGACATTCAAGATGAGCGGGATAAGCTGATCGATTTGAAAGGCACAAACGTGGCGTATCGGGTGTCGTCCATCGGGGTTGCCCTTTCCATGCTCACCCTCGTTTTTGGTCGACCACCGTTGGTGATGTTCACCTCGCTCATTCTCTCGGGCATCTTGGCACAGATCGTTGCGGACATTTCACGGCTCTATCTCTATCGAAGAGGCTTTTAAGATGAGCAAGTGGCAGATTAACAATAATATCCGTAAGTTGCGGTTCTCCCACCAAGAAATGACGCAAGAACAATTAGCCGAAAAGGTGGGTGTGACCCGCCAAACCATCATCGCCATGGAAAAAGGAAAATACTCCCCTTCCCTCGAATTAGCTTTTCGGATAGCCCTTGCCTTCGGGGTACCGCTAGAGGACGTGTTTTCCTACGAAGTGGCCGATGATGCGAACACGCATCTACCAGAGTAACGACCGAAAGAAGGTTCTCACTATGACCACCAGCAGCAAGGCCGATTGGCAGATACCCACCGGGTTGATCTTGCTGACCGCAGTGCCAGCATTAGAGGGCAGCCTCCGCGTCTTTAGCCTCTCCGTCGGTGCGTCCATCACGCCGGACAATGCACGTTTTTTTGCGGCACCCCTGCCCGTCATCGTCCACATCATCAGTGCTACCATGTTTTGCATCTTGGGGGCCTTCCAGTTCGCCCCACAGTTGCGCCGTCACAGGCCGCGTTGGCATCGCATCGCTGGGCGGGTTGTGGTCGTCGCTGGCATCACTGCGGGTTTTTCCGGTTTGTGGATGACCCAGTTCTACCCCCTCCGTCCCCACCTCGAGGGCAATCTGCTCTATAGCTTCCGGCTCTTCTTTGGTTCCGTGATGATCGTGTGCATCGCCCAAGGTTTCTTCGCTATCCGGCGGCGCGATGTCACGCAGCACCGCGCGTGGATGCTGCGCGGCTATGCCATCGGCCAGGGCGCAGGTACACAGGTGCTCATCTTCCTTCCCTGGACGCTGCTCTTAGGCAAACCGAGTGAAGTGAATAGAGACCTCCTCATGGGTGCTGCGTGGGTGATCAATCTCGCCTTGGCCGAGTGGCTCATCCGCAGACGGCCAACCCATGCCCGCTCAGCAGTCAAATCCCCGGTCAGCCTCCAGCGAGTTCCCGCAAAACCCGTCATCGACATCTGAGCACCAAAGAAAAATGACCACGAGCATCGCCGCACCCAAATGCCCCCCGCCGCTTGACAATTCATTCGCGCTTGGTATGATCGACGGTGGCGAAGCGGAGGCCATCGAGCGAGCCGCCTGCCCATCTCGGTTTGCGGTTGGAGAATTCCCCCTATGTCGGCTCAATCCCTCTCTACCACCACCAGCAGGGTCGCGCGCGACGGCTGGGTGGTGGCACTGGTCGTGCTGGTGGCGCTGGGTGCCATCGCGCTGCTGCTCTTCACCCACGTCGATCAGCATGTTGGGTACATGATCCTCTTCGTCGCGGCCTTCACCTATCTGCTATACCTCACCCGCAAGACGGGCGAGATCGCCGGGACGACACAGGCCGTGGCGCGGGCGACGCAGGACCTGGCCCAGGCCGCCGTGCAGTCCGCCGCCGTGTCGCAGGGGATGATGGCCGAGCTACGCGCCACCCGCGACGCGCAATTGGCCCCCTACGTCGTCCTTTCCCTCGAAGTGCAGGACCACGTCGTGCGGCTGGTGATGGAAAATCTGGGCCAATCCGTCGCCCATAACGTGTCGCTAACGTGGGATGCCGCCCCGTCGCGCGACCTCATCGGTGGGCGCGCGTGGGCGGCCTTCATGACCGCGCCGACCCCGACGCTGGCCCCGCGCCAACGGCTCGTCGCCGCTTGGGGCAGCTTCAGCGAGGTCGCACAGCATCCCGCGCTGGCGCAGCAGTACCACGTGACGGTGCGCTACACCGGCGACAACGCCGCGCTGCAATATCAGGGCACCGATGTGGTCGACTTCGCCGCGCTGGCCGGTAGCGAGACGGCCTATCAGCAGCAGAGCGACGCGCTCTTTACCCGGCTCGATGGCATCGCGCAGGCCCTGGGCGGCACCATGCGCCTGTTGCAGCAGTCGCACAGCCAGATGGTGAATCAACTGGGCGACCTCACCCACGCGCTAGAGGGCAGCGCTGACGCCGCCCGCGCGGGGCAGTCGCAGATGATCGGCACGCTGCAAGGCATCACCCAGGCCGTCACGGAATCCGTCGCCTCGGCGAACCAGACCCAGGCGCAGGTGCTCGATTCGCTCACGGGCATCTCGCAGGCCGTCGCCGGGACGATGCAGACGGTCAACCGCGCGCAAGACCAGCTCGCGGATGGCTTGCTGAGCCTCGCGGCGAATCGCGCCGCCCCCGAGAAATCGGCCCCAGAGCAGGCGGTGCAGCAGTTCGGCACGTTGGTGCGCCAGGTGAGCGGCAATTGGCGCAAGGGGCAAGACCTGCGCCGCGCGGGCAACACCACGGGTGCCTTTGCCCAGCCGCAGATGCGCGAATGGGTCGAGGGCATCATCGCCATCGCGCCGACGTTGCCTGCCGCGCCCATCGTCATCGAACGGCTGAGCGGCGTCGCGCTGCGACTGCTCGCCGCGCTGAACGCCGCCCCAAGTGACTCCGCCGCCCGCAACGACATCCCCACCGCCATCGCCGAACTCACCGAGATCGCCGCCACCTTCCCCAGCGCCGAAGAGAGCTTCTTACTCTAGGCGGCCTGGGGAGGATCGTGGGAACTACACACACGCTCCGGTCTTGGACGCGTCAACCGTGAATGTCACCGTCCGGTTGAATCCGGTCGAGTCGAACTGGTGCAGCGTATGCTTGCCCACGTGCAGCCGCTGTGGCGACACGACCGCGCCCGTCTCGGTGTAGTAGTACTGGGCCCCCAGGTACTTCAATGAATACGCCGGATCGATCATCGTGGCGGGGACGGTGGTGGTCTGCAATGCCGCCCCGTCGATGGTCATCTGGGGGGCGAAGTTTTGCAAGTTCGCCTTGGTGTCGTATAAGAACGACGAGACGAGGTGCCAATCATCCACGCAATAGTGGGGGTTCGCCGCATTAGACATGGGGGGGATGCGCCCCCGCGCGAGCTTTGCGCATGGCACGCCCTGCCCCGCGAAGCTATAGGTGGCCGGATTGTTGCACGCCAACAGGAAGCTCTGTGAGAGGGCTGTGGCGTCGCTCTGCGTCACCTGTGCCGCTGGCAAGGGCGTCGGCGTGATGGTGGGGATGGGGGCAACGGTCGCGGTGGCATGTGGGAGCGGGG
>JBBQSR010000246.1:0-6046 GCA_038234855.1 Ktedonobacterales bacterium
GGATGATCCCCAGCTTCTCGGGCGCGGCCCCATAGCGCAACTGGTAGCGCGTGTTGACGCCCGTGATGGTGATGATGCGCTCCGCTTGCTCATAGGAAAAGCGCGTCATGTAGCGAAACATGTTCAGCCACCACTGCTGAAAGAAGTCGAAGCGGCGACCAAGCTCATAGTTGCGCTGCTTCTCGATGTAGATCCACTCGGCCTGGGCGATCTCGATCTCGCGCTCGCGGGTGTAGATGCCGTGCTCGGTCAGCAGCAGTGGCCGCCCGGTGCGCAGCCGCGCCAGCGCCCCCAGGAAGCCACCGAAGCCGACGCTGACGGCGTGGTAGACGCGCGCCTGGGGCAGCGGGGCCTCCATCAGCGCGAAGAGTGGCAGGTGCGTGAAGCGAAAGGTCCAGAAATAATCGACGAAGGACTTGTCCGGCGCGAACTGGCTATAGAGCGCGGCGATCAGTTCCCAGCCCTCCTGCGAGTAGAAGAGGTCGTGGTGGCTGAGGCCCGCGTGGTCGTCACGCCCCAGCCACGCCAGGAAGTCGTCATTGGCGAAGGCCGTGTCGGCATGCAGCGCGGCGTGAAAGTCGCTGAGTTCGCGCCACACGCCCAGGTTCAGCGGCTTGCGGCGCTGCTCGCCCACGCTCTCGACATCATGGATGAAGACCTCTTGAAACTCCACGACGTTCGGGGGCAACTGATATTTGCGCTTGCGCTCGGGGTCGGGTTTGTCGCTGAGGTGCACGATGGCGAAGGTGTACTGCGGTAGATTGGTGATGAGCGCGTGCATCCAACTGGACACGCCGCCCGAGACGAAGGGGTACGCGCCCTCGATGAGCAAACAGATGTCAACCACGGCTGCCCCCCCTCGCGCTCGGTGGGATGATCTGTGCCCACCAGCGCAGCAATTCGGTTTGGTCGGGGTCGAGGGCACGGCTGTCGTCCCTGGCGACGGAGAGCAGCACGCCCCATTGCTGCTCGGCGAAGGCGGTTTCCAGCAGCAGCACGGTCGCCGCGTGGTGGGTAGGCTGCTGCTTCAGGACGTGGCGCAGGGCGATCATCGCCTGTTGCGGCTGACCCAGACGGGCAAGGACGCGCGCGAGGGCCACCAGCAGTTCCATGTTGTGCGGGTGCAGTTCGGTGGCCTCTTCATAGAGCGCGCGGGCCTTGGTGAGGTAATAGGTGCTGCTCACTTGGTCCAGCAGTCCGCTTTCGGCGAATTTGACGTAGAGGTGCGCGAGTTCCTGGCGGTAGAGCGCGTCTTGTGGGTCGCGTTCGACGCGTGCCAGCGCCTTGACGATGTCTTGGCTGAAGGTGTTTTCCAGGCGGGTCAAGATGACCGCCGCATCGCCACGCACATCTGGGCTGGCATCGGTGAGCAAGCGGCGCAGGACGCGCACGCTCTCTTCGTCGCCCTGGTCGCCCAGGGTGCGCACCACGGCGCGACGCATCTCGGTGCCTTGCTCGCGCAGCACGTCTACCAGCGGCATCACCTCGCTGCCGCCCCCTTGGCCATCCGTCCGCAGATTCAGGACCGGCACCTGCATCGACGCCAGCGTGTCGCCCAGCGTCATATGGGGGATGCTCCGTCGCCGCAACAGATACGACGAGAGGTAGGCGAAGCTGACGCCCAATGTTCCCAGCCCTGGCACCAGGAACATCCCCAAGATCGCCGCGCTGATGGTCCAGCCGCTCAGCGTCTTGGCGCTGATGCCCCGGCGGGCGTCGGCTTGCACGCCTGTGGGTGCGCGCAGGCTCAGCAGGTGGATGCCCAGCGCCCACACCCCCACCGCCAGCACGTGCAGCACCAGGCTCCCCACCACCTGCCCCACCAGCAGCAGGTAGCCAGCGGTCAGGTCGCCCGCCAACCCCAGCAGCGTGAACCATCCGCCACTGAGGAGGCGCGCGGTCGTGCCAGCATCGCGGCGCTTGCGTTGTTCCATCGTTAGCGCGTTCCCGTCCCCGTCAGCAAGCCTTCGACCAGCGCGGCGTTTTGCACGGAGCGCGACATCCAGGTGAGCACCTGGTCGAAGAGGCGCAGGTTGCTGGCGGTGAAGTTGAAGAACGGCATTTGCTCGATGATGATGACCCCCAGGAACTGCCCATCCGTCCCAAAGAGCGGGCCGGCCGCCAGACCCAGGTTGCGCGCGGGGAGGGCGGGGCCGTGCTCTGCCAGCAGATCGCGCATCGTCACGACGCGCCGTTCGCGCAGGGCACGGGCGACCAGGGCGTGATCGGGGGTGATGGTCAGGGCGCGCTTCGCCGCCTCGGGTTGGCCGACCATCAGGCGCAGGGCGCGGTTTTCCAGCAGATAGAGCGACGCGGCCTGCACGCCAAAGAGGCTTTGCAGCAGGTCCAGCAGGGCGGGGTACAGATCCTGCGCGCGTGCGCCCGCCATGCGCGTGGCGAATTCGCTGACGACGCCGATGGAAAGCGGCTGGTTGGCGATGCGCCGTTCCAGTTCATCTTTCGTCTCGATGGTCAGGTTGTACTGCTCTTGCAGCAGCTTGACGGAGGTGGTCGCCTGGCGCAGCTTTTCTTTGGCCTGCTCGGCGTTGCGCTTGTGCGTGCGTACCAATTCGCTGACGAGGATGCCCGAGGCGAAAAGCAGCAGCGGCTGAATGGCCTGGTGCGGCGAGGTCGCCTCATAGGGGTTCGCATGCAACAGGATCAGCAGGTCAAAGGCCCCCGCCGCCAGGATGCTGACCACATAGCCAGCGGGCGCACCGTAGCGCGCGGCGATGCCGAGCACCACCACCCACAGGATGTATAGGTCGAACTGGTGCAGCCCCAACTGGGTCGGCAGGAAATAATCGACGATGCTGACCGCCAGCACCCCGGCGACCGCTTCGAGGATCTCGATGCCCCGGCGGCTAAAGAGCCAGCCGCCCGTGCGCCGCCGCAGACCGCGCCGGGGTGGCTGGTTGATCCGTTCTGTGCTCATGCGCGCTCCCCGTCCTGGCAAATACCCACCACTCTCTTTATCGTGCTGATGAAGCCAGAAGGTGAGAGTACGCGGACGCCAAACCGACGCTTTGCCCTGCTGCCCGACCGTGCGCACGTGACCATAGGGGGAACCTCGTAGATGCGTGACAGTTATCATCTGCGATGCTATCATAGGAACCAAAAGCCGTCAAGCCCAAGGCTGCCCCCTTCGTTAGGGGGTGCCCCCGAAAGGACATCCCCCGTGCTCACCCCAACCGCGAAAATGCTGACCCAGCTCGCCCTGGCGCTCGTCTGTGTGCTGACGCTGGCCGCGTGCAGCCAGTCTGCCAGCACCGCACAGACGACCCCCGCCCCCACAGTCAGTGGCACGCCGGGTCCCATCTGGCACCCCGCTCTGCGCTCAAGCTGGCAATGGCAGCTCGATAGCTCGGCGCTCGATCCTGCGCTGAAGGTGCAGGTCTACGACTTCGACGGCTTTGACCGCACCGCTGATGATGTGGCGCGGCTGCACGCGCAGGGGACGAAGGTCATCTGCTACATCGACGTGGGCACCTGGGAAGATGGGCGACCCGACGCGGACAAATTCCCCGCCGCGCTCAAGGGCAAGCCGGTGGGCGGCTTCCCCGATGAGAAGTGGCTCGACATCCGCCAGCTTGCCGTGCTGGAACCGCTCATCGCCGCGCGGATGGATGTCTGCCGCGCGAAGGGCTTCGACGCCATCGAGCCGGACAATGTCGATGGCTATGCCAACGATTCGGGCTTTCCCCTGACGGCGGAGGACCAGATCGCCTACAACACCTTCCTGGCGAAGGCCGCGCATCAGCGTGGCCTCTCGGTTGGCCTGAAAAACGACCTCGATCAGGTCGAGCAACTGCTGCCCCTCTTTGACTGGGCGCTGAATGAGCAGTGCTTCCAATACAACGAATGTGATCGCTTGCTGCCCTTCATCCAGGCGAATAAAGCGGTCTTTCAGGTCGAATATAGCCTGACGCCCGCGCAGTTTTGCAGCAAGGCCAACGCGATGAACTTCAATTCGCTGCGCAAGCATCTGTCGCTCAACGCTTATCGCGTCGCGTGTCGCTGAGCGCTCGTGCTGCAAGTGCCCTGGTCAGGCACCATTCCCCTCCTTGCCCAATGTCGTATCCTGTGGAAGCAAAGCATCAGGCAAAGGAGCACACCCCGTTATGGCGATGGCTGTCGAGAGCATTCCCCCCACGGCGACGCGGCAAGCGGAACTGGACGCGGCCTATCAGGCGAACCTGGCCGCTGGCAGGCCGCCCTATTGGCACGTGCACATCCACACCCTCGGCGAACTGGAATGGATCATGGCACAGCGCAACTGGAGCGGCAATGTCGATGAACTCAACCAGATTCAGCGCGCGACTCAGGATGAATATATCGTCGTGGCGGACCTGCGTGATGCGAATTTCAGTGCGGCGACGCTGGTCAATGCGAAACTGATCGGTGCTGACCTCAGCCGCGCGTTCTTCCTGGGGGCAGATCTCACGGGGGCACAGTTAGTCGATAGCAATCTGAGCTATGCGCGGCTGCGTATGGCGAACCTAAACGGGGCGAATCTGCAAAACGCTACCATGACGCGCGTCCATGGTCGGCGATCGACCTTCAACGGGGCGAATTTGACCTTCGCGTCCTTACAGGGCGCACGCCTTTCTCAGGCAGATTTGCGCGGGGCACGGCTGGTGGGTGCGCATCTCGACGCGGCGACCATCCTCAGCGAGGCGCAGTTCGATGCGCGCACGCAACTGGCCGATGTCATCTGGAATGGTGCGCTGTTGACGCGCATCGATTGGGATCAGGTGCCGCGTCTGGGCGACGAGGGCTTCAACCTGGCGCGCAGCACGAAGCGCGGCGAGGTGGTAGAGGGCATCCGCAATGCCGCGCGGGCGTATGATGGGCTGGCGGGCGCGTTGAAGGCACAGGGCCTCGCCATCCCCGCGTCGCGCTTTCGGCTGCGGGCGCAGGTGCTAGAGCGGCGAGCACTGCGGATGGATCGCCAGTATGTGAACTGGCTGGGGTCGGCCATCCTCGACGCGGTGGCGGGCTATGGCGAACGGGCGGGACGCGCCTTCGTGGGCTATGTGCTGGTGATTGTGGGCTTCGCGGCGGCGTATTTCTTCATCGGGCAGGCGGCGGGGCCAGCGTTATCGCCGTTGGGGGCGTTCATCTTCAGCGTCACGTCGTTTCACGGGCGCGGCTTCTTCCCCGGCACGCTGACGGCGCTCGACGGTCCCTTCCCTACCCTCGCCGCCGCCGAGGCGGTCGTGGGCCTCTTCATCGAACTGGTCTTCATCGCCACCTTCAGCCGCCGCTTCCTGGGGAACTGAGTGAGAAGGTTGCCCACCCTCAGCGGCAACTATGACCGCCGCTGAGGGTGGGATCGCTAGGCCGACGCCTCACCTTCTGCCAGCGCGTCTAGCCAGGCATCTACCTGTGCCTGTACCTGAGCGTCGCACAGCACGAACGCGGCACATTCGCTTTCAGTGGGGGCGTCAGACAGCGACCGCGCTAGGGCACTCCGCTGCGCCAATGCCACGCCCAGTTGGCCCAGCGCATCAGGCGACAGCACGAGCGTCGCATTGCGGTCACGGGTAAGAGATGCTACAATAGGCATAGTTTCGTCCTTCCTTTGTGGGGATGAAATAGAAGGGCGTCCCACCATAACCGTAGCAGGGGAAGAGGTAGGTTGCCCTTCTTTCGAAGTATAGCGTTATAACAGAATACTGTCAATAGAATATATCACTATAACACGATTTCGCTAATGATGTATATCACGACAACATGACTACATCAGTAGTATATACCGTTGCAACACTAACTGACGTGGTAGAATAGGGTAGGAACTACGCAGAGCAGGGGAAGTTATGGCCGAAGAATATTATTCGAGAATCCAGGCCATCGCTCAAGTGATGGTAGCAACAGGCTTTGGACGCCGTACGGTTGATAAAATGATAGATAAACTCGCAGAAGATGGGCGCATCACGATTGGGCTTGACTTCGATGGGCGCACCTATCGCATCTCGCGCACCGATATCGAATTGGTCATCAAGGTGCTGAAACGCGAGATCGAATGAGGGCGTGGCCTCCGCCC
>JBBQSR010000247.1:0-6011 GCA_038234855.1 Ktedonobacterales bacterium
CGCCCTCCAGGGCCATCCCTTCGCGGAACTACCCGTCGAGGAGGTGCTGAAGCGCCTCAACGAAGTGCCCGAGGCCGCGCGCACCGCCGTCCGCAACAACGGTGGTGGCCACGCCAACCACACGATGTTTTGGTCGATCATGGGTCCCAATGGCGGCGGCGAGCCGACCGGCGAACTGGCGACGGCCATCACCTCGACCTTCGGCTCCTTCGACCAATTCAAAGCTGCCATCAATGACGCGGGCGTGAAGCGCTTCGGCTCGGGCTGGACGTGGCTGGTGCTGGGGCAGGACGGCAAGCTGGCCGTCACCTCGACCCCCAACCAAGATAGCCCCCTGCTCGATGGCAACTTCCCCATCCTCGGCAACGACGTGTGGGAGCATGCCTATTACCTGAAATATCAGAACCGCCGCCCCGACTATTTGGCGGCATGGTGGAATGTCGTCAACTGGGCCGAGGTCGCCAAACGCTACGACCAGGCACGCGGCAAATAACCCTTCACGGAGACGACAACGGCGAGCGAACCTTCTGTGCGAGGTTCGCTCGCTTTTGTGTGTGTGCGAATACCAGCGGGGCCGCGTGCCCAAATCCCTTCCCCATGCGTTTATGTGAGAGGCTGCCCGCAATGGTCACGCTGCTCGCGCGGTTCTCTTGGCTATCAGGGGGGAACTATGTTATGCTGGCAGCAGATCTGCTCGACCCATTCCCCAAATCACTGGCAGACGGGTGTTTCATCCCATCTATCTCGTAGGAGGACGTGTTTTCATGCGGTGGCGAACTTTTCGCGCGATCTTGCTGACCCCGACCCTTGTGGCGGTGGCCATGGTGGGCGCGCTGGCCTCGGGCAGCGTGCAGGCCGCACGCCCCAACGCGCCGGTACCCCCGGCCAACATGGGCATCCCCGCCTCACTGGACTATTCTAATCTCTGTCCCGGCGATTCCGCTGCCCCCGTGCAAGCGGCCCTCAGCGCCGACGGGCTCGACAACCGCAACCCCGCTGGCGACGCCGCCTATGTGACCAGTACCAAGGGCAACGACCACTGTACCAAGGTCAGCGTCAACGGCGGCCCGCGCACTGGCTTTGGCGTCGCCCATGGCGGCGACATCGTCACGATCTATGGCACGGGCACCTGGCTCGCCAACCAGAACGTCCAGATCTATCTGGGCGACGGCTTCCCGCGCAGCGACGTTCGCCACAAATGGCCCAATACGACGGATGTGATCGGCCCCGACATCGACACGCACCGCCAGTGCCGCACCGTCGTCAAGGGCAACCAGGCGAATCCGGTCAAGACCTTCGCCGCGCCCCAGACCGACGCGGGCGACAAGCTCGCCTTCCCGCCGCAAAACCTGATCGTGCCGGATGTGGCGGCCCCGACCTTCTTTAATCTGCTCGTCGCTATCCCCAACGCGAGCTGCAACGTCGCGCCGGGCGCGCCCGCTGAACTGCAAGCGACCGATACCCTGCTGCTGGTGCAGCCCCTGGTGCCGACCTGCCAGCAGGTCGCCAACGGCGCGGCCTGTCTCAGTGTGTCGCCCGAGGTGCTCTATCCGGGCCAACCCTTCACCGTCTCAGCCCAAAATCTGGGCAAGTCGGCCCCGCTGACCGTCAACATCGGCGTGCCGAATACGAGCGCCTGTGTCGCCGCTGGCACCCTGAACCAGACGGCGAATTTCGCCAGCAGCTTCACCGCGCCGCCCTACCCGAACCTGCCGCTGGTGGGCGCGCAAAACGGCGTCTACCACTTCAAGGTCTATGCCAGCACGGCGGGTGGCTGCACGGGCAACATCTCGCAGGATCTGTATGTGTCGCCGCCCTCGCTGACCATCCCCACGCAGTTGACCTCGGGCGACAAGACCACCATCACAGGCGCTTCATGGCTGGGTGGCACGCCCAATAGCTCCACCCCGCAAGCGTTGCAGATCGTCGCGTATATCGGCTCAGCCCAGGGTACCTTCAACTGTGGCAAGGTGACGACCCTCAACGGCGGCACCCCCTCGGATGGGTCCTTCTCGCTGAACTACACCGCGCCCGATGTCAGCAACGATGTCAACAACACCGTGCGCGTCGGGGCCTTCCCCGCTAGCGCGTCGCTGAGCAGCGCGTGTCAGTCCTTCGACGATGCCGCGTGCCAGGCGGTCGGCGGCAACCCCAGCGGCACCTGCCCGCTCATCACCGCGACCCAGGCGCTGCGCATCGTGCCGAAGGCCGGGCCGACGGTTCCCTGGGAGTTGCTGCTGCTGTCGCTGTTGCTCTTCTTGCCATTGCTGCCCCTCTTCTTCTGGTTGGGCCGCCGCGAGGAAGATGAGATCATCGTCACCGAGCAAGATGTCACCGTCGCCCGCGAGGTGCTGGATGCCACTGGCTCGCAGCGCGTCGGCGAGGCCACCTATGCCCGCACCATCAAGGTGACGCGCGAGCGTGTGCGTCTGCGCGATGGCAAGATTCTGAGCGAAGAGGTCGAGGAATACGACGTCTATCGCGACACTCAGGGCCGCGAAGTCCGGCGTCTGCGTGCCCCCTCTCAGGCTGGCGCGCAAGCCACCGCCCGCCCCGCGACCGCGTAAACCCAACTCCCCGCGCTGATCGTCCGTCCCCTCGCCATGGCAGCATGACGGGGGGACTTTTTTTTGCGGGCCATCGGCGATACCCCACCTGAACACGGCGGGCAACCAATCGAGCTTGACCGCCTCTGGCACACGGGGCGGCGACATGCAGCACAGAGCACGACAGCAGCAGAAGGTTGAACCCTCCCCGAAAGTCGGTACCGCAGGGCAGCGCCCGCTGGCTCCGATTTTTTCTCTTACCGCCTCACCGCCAGTTAGCCCGCGTCCTCGCTGTCGCTGACCTCGGCTTCGGCGAAGGTGGCCATCTCGCGGTGCACGCGGGCGGCGGCGGCGGCGATGTGGAGGGCCAACGCGGCCCCCGTGCCCTCGCCCAGCCGCAGATGCAGGTCTAGCAGCGGCTCTAACCCCAGCATCGCCAAGATCTGCGTGTGGCCGCGCTCCACCGAACGATGCCCGGCGATCAGGTAATCGCGCGCGGCGGGGGACAACCGCACCGCCACCAGGGCCGCCGCCCCCGAGATGAAGCCGTCGATGACCACCGGCACCCGTGCCGCCGCCGCCCCCAAGATGACGCCGACCAACCCCGCGATCTCGTAGCCGCCGACCTTCGCCAGCACGTCCAGCGGGTCAGTGGGGTCGGGATGGTTCACCGCCAGCGCGGCCTCGATCATGGCGACCTTGTGCTGGCGGCCTTCCTCGCTGAGGCCGGTGCCATGGCCCGTGAGGTCCGCGACGGGCAGACCCGAAAAGGCGGCGATGATGGCGCTGGCCGCCGTAGTGTTGCCGATGCCCATCTCGCCCGTCGCGACGATGTCGAGGCCCCGCGCGATCTCATCCGCGACGACCGCCAGGCCCACGCGAATGGCGGCCTCGGCCTGTGCCCGCGTCATGGCCGGGCCAACGGTCATATCCGCCGTGCCTGGCGCGACCTTGCGCGCGATCAAGCGGGAATGCGTCACCTCGCCCGCCACGCCGACATCCACCACCACCACGCGCGCGTCGATGTGGCGCGCCAAGGCATTGATCGCCGCGCCGCCCGCTAGGAAATTCAGCACCATCTGCGCTGTGACCGCACTGGGGTACGCGCTGACGCCCCGCGCCGCGACGCCGTGGTCGCCCGCCATCACGATGAAAGCCCGACGCTCCATCTGCGGCTGAGCCTGGCCCGTGATGCCCGCCAATTGGATGGCGAGGTCTTCGAGCCGCCCCAGGCTGCCGGGGGGCTTCGTCAACTGTTGCTGGCGTTCGCGTGCCGTCTGCTGCGCCGCTGCGTCAAGCGGTGGCACCGCCGCGCTGATCTCCGCGAGAGTCGGTTGCATGATGTGCGCTCCCCTTTGTCGAATGCGTCAAAATCGCTTCCCGCGTTATAGCCCATCGGCGCGCCTCACAGCAAATCCGCCCAGGCCGCGCTTTGACGCCACACGGCCCTGCGGCTTATGATGCAGGGGCGAACACAAAGGGGGAATGCGACGGATGGCGAAGGATGCGGCGGTCGAGATGCCCCGGCGCTCGGGGGCGCGCGGCTGGGCGCGGCTGCGGCGCGGCGGGCAATTGAGCGTGCTGGTGGGGGTGCTGGTCGTCGTCGTCATCGTGGCGACCTCCATTGGCTCGGTGACGATCCCGTTTGGGCACACCACCGCCATCTTCCTCAATGCCACGGGCCTCTTTCACTTCCGCACGGATTGGCCCAGCACGGACCCGATCATTCTCTTTACGCTGCGCTTGCCGCGTGTGCTGGCGGCGCTGCTGGTGGGGGCGGCCCTGGGGACGGCGGGGACGCTCTTTCAGGGATTGCTGCGCAACCCATTGGCCGATCCGTTCTTGTTAGGTACGTCGTCGGGGGCGGCACTCGGGGCGACGGCGGCGTTCTTGATCCCTGGGCTGTTATCGGTCGCGTGGCTGGGCTTCAGCCTCGTCGCGGTGCTCGCCTTCCTGGGGGCGCTGGTGGCGGTGGTGCTGGTCTATCGCTTGGCGACGCGCGGCGGGCAGACGCCCGTGGTGACGCTGCTGCTGGCGGGCGTCGCGGTGGGCGCGATGGTCACGGCGGTGCAGTCGCTCATCATCACCTTTGGCGCGCACACCAACAATCAACTCGCCGCGCTCAATGGTTGGCTGACGGGCGAGATCACGGTGCGCACCTGGGCACAGATCCCGGTCGAGGCGCTCTTGATCGGCCTGACGCTGATCGCCGCTTTCGCCCTCACCCCCACGCTCGACGCGCTGGCCCTGGGCGAAGAGATGGCCGAGCACCTGGGCATCCGCATCGAACGGGCAAAGCTGCTGATCGTCGGCTGCGCGGCGCTGCTGGTGGCGCTAGCGGTGGCGATGAGCGGACTGGTCGGCTTCGTGGGGCTGGTCGCGCCGCACATCTGCCGCCTGCTCTTTGGCCCGAAACATCGCCTGTTGTTGCCCGCCTCGGCTCTTTTTGGCGCGATCTTTGTGGTGCTGGCTGACCTCATCGCGCGGACCATCGCGGTATGGCTGATCGGCGCGCACATCGAGATCCCGCTGGGGGTCGTGACGGCGCTGGTGGGTGGCCCGTTCTTCCTGGTGCTGCTCGGTCGAGCGGGGGTCTATTACCGCTGGTGATGGGGCGGGTACCCCCGCCGCCCCCCCGTTCGCTACAGGGCGCTAGCTCGCCCCGTCACAGACCCTTGTAGGTCGCGGGGTAGGTGTCGACACCGTGCATCTGGTTGAGCGGGAAATAGACGAAGACGACCTTGCCGACGATATATTTGCGGTCCAGCGAGTTGCCGGGGTTCTTATCCCGATCGACGCCCAGGGCAGGGGGGTTGCGCGAATCGTCGAAGCAGCCCGAGACGGCGATGCGGGTGTCGCAGCCGGAACGGTTGTCATTCATGACGAAATACTGGTCTTTACCTAGTTTTTGCTGCAAGCCAGTGCCTTCTGAAGTCGCCACGGTGGCATACGCGGACTCATTCAGGAGGTGGCCATTGACCGACACCGAGGTCGGCAAGACGACGATGGTATCGCCGGGGATGGCGATGATGCGCTGGATTCGCTGCGAACTGGCGTCTGAGGTGTGCAACGGGTCGACATAGACGATGACATCGCCGCGTTGAGGCGACCCCAGGGCATATGAGAGTTTGCTGACGATGACGTTTTGGTTGGGCTTGAGCGCGGGGGACATGGAGGTCGATTTATCGCTCAGCCCAAAGCTCTCGACGCCTAGCTTGATGGCCACGACGATGATGCCGATGAGCAACACCACCTCGATGATCTCGCGGGCCAGGTGGGCGCGCCGCACCTTGGCGGCATAGGATGACTGCATCGCTTCCGAATAACTGCTGCGGCTATCCACCGAATCGTTCCCCTTCGTCTCAGGTCCCCGCGCTGCGTCCGGGGCTATCACCATGCCGCCAGCGATCCCCAGGAAAATGGGAGCACCTTCGGCGCGATTGGCTACACAATGCCAACTCCGAG
>JBBQSR010000248.1:0-6007 GCA_038234855.1 Ktedonobacterales bacterium
CTTCGCTCTTCTTGCCGCGCAACTGCCGCATGCTCTGCTCGCCCAGTACCCAACGCAAGCTATCGGCAATGTTGCTATTATGAACAATGATATTCGCCGCAACGAAGTTGTGCGTTTCCGCGATGCAAAGGTCATAGACCCAAGGATCGCGGGGGGCTAACTCTTCGATTTCAACAATCTCATCCCAATAAACATCAGAGGTTGCCAGTGTCGTCAGCCGGTCGAGTAGTGGCTGCGCCTCATTCGGCGTTTTCCCCCAATCCCGAATCCGGCCTACACATTCGAGCAAGCCTGTTCGGCTGGCCTCACAACGCATTTCGGTGTATGCTGCTAACTTCGGGCTTTCGGCGCGGTGCTGTTTGACTGAGACAGCGGCCTGCTTTGCTGCCTCTTTTACTAAGGACGTGACACCAGGAACCAGATCAAGGTTAGGATTTCCTATTTGGGCAAGTTGCAAAAGCGCCTCTAGTGCGGCTTGTTTTGCCCCAACAAAATGCAACTGTTTTGCGGTATGGAGAAGCTGCTTGTTACCATAGATGTACACCGCGTAATAAGTACGTCGTATCTTCTCAATGGTATTCGACGCATATTTTTCCTTTGCGCGAATGGTTGCAAAGATTCCCAGCCTAAGGAGCGTAGAAACAACTTGTTCAGCAAGCAGCCGACTTGCTGACATAAACTCGACATATGCTTGAATCTTCCCGTTTGCCATTTTGGATAGGTGAATGTGTCCATCACCCTCAAAAAGGCCGGAGAGAAATGCCCATTGTGTTTCTGGGCTTGCCGTGATGATCTGTGTCGGGATACTTTTTTGAGCTGATTTTCCCCCAACCGTCAAACCAAAGAGACGTTCAAACACAATGCCAAGAGTTCGTGAAAAGATAATGAGTTCCTCTGCATTTGGCTTGTATCGTTCGCGAAATGGGTTGAGATCAAATAGATGTTCTGCCAAGCGCGCGTATTCATCATTCACCAAAGTGTCTGCATTGGTAAACCAGATATTTCCTTCAACGCTCGTATGACCTTCGGAAACGTAGTAGCCTAAGAAGCGACCCAGTTCAGGTGTAATTCGTTGAGGAATTTTGATAGTCCCTGTGCCTTTAGACTTCAGTACTCCTTCGATTTCGGATGGCAAAGGGACATCTGTGACATCGGCAATTTTGGCGATAACCGAGGCATGAACGCCTTGACCACCGAGCAAACCATCGACTTGCATTTCGCTGATGCCAACTTGCTGGCCCCACTGCTGTCGTGAGCGCAGTGTCCCACGAACAGTATTAGCCCAATCCAGGAGTGCTGGGGAACCTGGTACGTATACTCGGTCGTCTTCTTGGAAGAGGCTCAGCGTAGTTTGATGATCGATGCCCCCATCTTTGCTGCGAATTGGCAGTTGCCGTGGCAAGGCCAACTTCACCCCGACCGCCAGTTCATCGGCGCGTAGTGCGCGTAGTTCACCCTTTTCCAGCGTGAAGAGGGGATGGTAGGGGGTAGCGATCACCTCGCGTCCAGCGCGCGTCCGCACACGGAGCATACGCTCAGGTGCCGTGCGTTTGACGAAGGCGGCCACGGGGCGCGCTTCGAGTCGGAGCGTAGCCGGATTGAGCGAGAGGATACGGATAGCTTGGGGGTTTTCGCGTGTCAGGGTGCCATCATCCAGCGTCTCGACGGAGTCAGCCGTGAGCAACGCGGCATCCACGAGTGCACGGATGGCGATATCGCGTCCATCCGCCAACGTCACCAAGGTGTCACCGTCCAGGCACTTTCCCGAGCCATTCGGACCCACGATGGCGGTGGTGCCGGGGCTAAAGTCGAGGGCGGTGCGCGCGGCGAAGCTCTTGAAGCCATGCAGATTCAGGCGTTTCAAGTACACCGTGCGCCTCCTTTCCGTGGACCGTCTAGAAAACGTGTTCAGACTAGCGTATCATTGTTGGGCTGATGGCGGCAATCGGGGGGGGAAAGATGGGGGATTCGGGAGAGACAGAAGGAACAAGCGGCGCGGCTCACCCACGCGACGCGCGGATGGCGCGGATGACCTGGCCGCCCGCCGCCAGGGTGGCGACGGCCAGCGCCAGCAGCGCGCCCGTTCGCGCCAGCACGACGAGTGGCCCGAGGATGGGCAAGGTCTGCCCTGGCAACGGGACGAAGCGGTCGGGGTAGATCGCCTCTTGCATGCGGGGGATGCATGCCACGGCATAAGTCACCCACAGCACCCAGGCGGCGGGCGTGCGCCACAGCCCGCGCTGCCAGGCCAGCCACCCCAGCCCCACCAGCGCCGGAGCCAAGATCGTGAAATGGATGTCCTCCGCCAATGGGCTGAGCAGCACGATCAGCGGGAAGGCCAGCAGCAGTTCGCCCAGCGCCAGCCCCCGGTCGGGCGTGCTGGCGCGTGGCACCGCGCGCAGCCACAGGGCCACCGCGCCCACCAGCGCGACGAGGCGCAGCGGCGTCACCAGCCACGGTGCCACTACCAACGGCGTCGTGAAGGGGTTGCGCGTGAAGAGACGCAGCAGCATCCCCCCCGGCGATTGGTTGATGTATTCCGCGTTGGCGTGAAACGCGTTCCATTGGCTGAAAAAGAGCAGGTAATCGTGCAACGCCGTGAGGCCGATGGGGATGAAGGCCAGCGCCACCAGTGCCAGCGCCATGCCGCCACCGCGCAGGGCCGCGCGCCAATCGCCCTTCCACCACCAGGCCAGCAAGATGACCGCCAGCGGCGGCTTCACCGCGATGGCGAGCGCCAGCACCAGTGCCGCCGCCCAGGACCGCCCGCGTAGCCACAGTGCGCACGCCCCCACGCCAAGCGCCGCCAGCAGCGCATCTGCCTGCCCCAGCCACAGATCATACGTCACGATGGCGGGTAAGAGCGTGGCGGCGGCGAGGATGAGCGCCGGGGACGGCGTGAGGTTGAACCCGCGCCTGAGCGCCTGCGGGCGAGATTCGGCTTCCTCGCGCGGGGCAACAGGCTCACGAACATCAGCAGATACTCCAGGCACTGGCGATATGGTTGGGGAACGTGACCAATCAGCCCTCGCTCGCTGGCGTTCCGGCGTGGGTTCAACCGCCCGCCGGGATAGCCCCTGCCACAGTTCTGCGCCCATCCAGGCGACTGCCGCCACGCCCAGCGCGTTCCAGAGGAGCCAGATGCCCGTGTCGGCGATGCCCAGGCGCACGGGGACGGCCAGCAGCACCGCGAGGAGCGGCGGGTAGACGTAGCCATGCGCGTTGACCCCGGCGGCGCTCACCGTGCCATGAGTGATGAGGCTGGCATAGGGGTTGTGCCCGGCGGCGACGGCGTGTGCCCCAGCCAGATAGGCGCTGAAGTCCGTGCCCGCGTGCGCCCCCGGCCCCGCCGCGTGCAGCCACAGCACCGCGCCCACGACCACCGCCCCCCCCGTCAGCGCCCAGCCGAGCCATGGGGCACGCACGTGGGTGGGCGTCTGGACCTCGGCATCATTCGTCATGGTGTGGCTACCCCCTGCGCTTCATGTTTATTGTGCACTATGCTAGGACGGATGAGGCTCTGATATGGTACGATGCAACCAAAAATGCCCCGGAGATGCCCCCTACCATGAGCGAACGCGACCAATTGCTCGTCAGCACCGACTGGCTGGCCGAGCATCTGAGTGATGCCAATCTGCGCATCGTCGATATGCGCGGCACGGTGCAGACCACGCCGCTCGCGCCCGACCATGACGCGGCGGCGTACAGCGGCGACCGCGCGGCCTATGATGCGGCGCACATTCCTGGCGCGGTGTATCTGGACTGGACGCGCGACATCATCGACCCTAGCGATCTGGTGCCGGTGCAGATCGCCTCGCCAGCGGATTTCGCGGCGACGATGGCGCGGGCGGGCATCGGCGACGATACGCTGGTGATCGCGTATGATGCCCATCCGGCGGCGCAGTTCGCCACGCGGCTGTGGTGGGCGCTGAATTATTATGGGCACACGCGCGTCGCCGTGCTGGATGGCGGCTGGGCCAAGTGGCAGCGCGAGGGTCGCCCCACCAACGACGCGGTGCCCGTCGTCGCCCCCGCGCAATTCTCCGCGACTCCGCATCCTGCATTGCGTGTGACGGCGGCGGAGGTGCTGGCGCGGCTGGGTCAACCCGATGTGACGCTGATCGACGCGCGCGACACCGCGCAATTCACCGGGGCCAAGCGGCGCGGTGCTGGTCGCGCGGGGCACATCCCTGGCGCGGTGAACCTGCCCCGCGAGGAACTGATGGACCCCGCGACGGGCACCTTTCGCGCGAATGCTGCCATCAGCCAGGCGCTCACGGCGGCGGGCGTGCCGGAGGGTGGCGTGGTCATCGCCTATTGCAATGGCGGCGTCGCGGCCACCAGCGTCCTTTTCGCGCTGGCGCTGCTGGGCCGGGGCGGCGCGAACTATGACGGCTCGTGGAACGAATGGGGCGAACGCGTCGATCTGCCGATAGCCTAAACACGAGGGGTGTCTATGGAGCCGATAGTAGGGGGCACAACCCAGCCGCCCGATCGCTTGCGCGACGATGTGCGCGTCCTGGGCGATCTGGTCGGCGGCGTCCTGCGCGAGCAAGCGGGCGATGACACCTTCGCCCAGGTCGAAGATATCCGTACCGCCGCCATCGCGCTGCGCGCTCAGCCCGCCGCCGCCGCGCAAGAGGAAGCCTTGCTCGCCTGGGCGCAGGACCGCACGACGGCGGATCTGGAGGCCATCACCCGCGCCTTCAGCGTCTACTTCCATGTCATCAATATGGTAGAGGAGCACCACCGCGTGCGGGTGCTGCGCGAACGCGACGACGGCACCACACCCGTCGCGGATTCCGTCGCGGCGGCGCTGGCTGATCTGGCGCGCGAGGGCGTCAGCGCGGAGGCGGTGGCGGCGACACTGGCCGATCTGGCAGTGCGACCCGTCTTCACCGCGCACCCGTCCGAGGCGCGACGACGCACGCTGCTCTCGCATCTGGAACGCATTGGGCGGCTGCTGGCGACGCTGGACAATCCGCAGAACACGCCAACGATGCGCGCCGAGGCGCTGGACCACCTGCGCGCCCAGGTGACGCTGCTGTGGCAGACCGCCGAGACGCGCACCGAGCGCCCCACCGCGCTCGATGAGGTCGCGGCGATGCTGGGCGTGCTGACCGGCGCGATCTATGACGTGGCCCCGCGCGTGCAACGGACGCTAGAGACCGCCGCCCCTGGCACCCCCTTGCCGCCCTTCCTGCAACTGAGCACCTGGGTCGGCGGCGACCGCGACGGCAACCCGCGCGTGAACCCCGAGGTGACGCGCGCCGCCGCCCGCCTGGCCCGCCGTGCCATCTTGCGCCGCTATGGCGAGGACATGGGCGCGCTGGGCCGCGAACTCAGCATCTCGCAGCGGCTCATCGGCGCGTCGCCCGAACTGCTAGCCTCGGTGGAGCGCGACCTGGCCGACCTGCGCGAGCAACGAGTGGAGGAATGGGCCGACGAACCGTACCGCCGCAAGTGTGGCCTGATGGCGGAGCGGCTGGCGCGGACGCTGCGCGACGAGCCGGGCGGCTACCCCGACGCGGCGGCCTTCCTGGGCGATCTGGCGCTGCTGCGAGCGAGCTTGCTGGCGCATCGGGGCGCGCGCGTCGCCGATGGCGCGCTGCGCGACGTGACGGCGCGGGCGCGCATCTTTGGCTTTCACCTGGCCGAGATCGAGATTCGCCAGCATGCCGATCGCCACGCGGCGACGGTGGCGGAACTGCTGCGGCTGGCGAGCGGCGACGACTACGCCACGCTGGACGAAGCCGCGCGCGTGGCGACGCTGACGGCGGCGCTCGCTGGCCCGCAACTGGGCATCCCGCGCGAGGCGCTGTCGCCCGCCGCCCGCGAGGTGCTCGACACCTTCGCCGCGATGGGCGAGATTCAGGGGCAGCAGGGCGCGGCGGCGTGCCAGACGGTGATCATCTCGATGAGCCGCGCGGCCAGTGATGCCCTGGCGGCGCTGCTGCTGGCCCGCGAGACGGGACTCTTTCGCTGGGATGGCAACGGGCGCGCGACC
>JBBQSR010000249.1:0-6001 GCA_038234855.1 Ktedonobacterales bacterium
CGGGCGCGCGTCAGTGGCAACAAGCGGTAGTCGCGCACCTCTGGGGCGGCGGAAAGTTCGTGGCCCAGCCGCACTACGTTGGTGACGCCGTTGTGGATGAGCCGCCGCAGCATCGTATCCGTCGCCTGGTTGGTGTAGGCCACCAGCGCCACCCGGTAGCCCCGCGCCAGCAGCGCCTGCGTGATGGCGGCGATGACATTGGTCTTGCCCGTCCCTGGTGGCCCCTGGATCAGTAAATAGTCTTTCATCGTCAGGGCGCGCACGACGGCGTCGGCTTGCTCGGCGTTTAGGCCGCGCGTCGCTTCCAGGTTGAAGGGTGGCGCGTCGTGGTCGAAGCGTGGTGTCACCTCGCCCCTCACCAGCTTTTGCCGCTGCGGGTCGCCATGCAGCCAGCGCGTCAGATTGTGCTGCATGCGGCGGTTCATCACATCCGCTGTGTAGCGGTCCAGCAGGGTCGGGTGGTCGATCTGCTCGCGCGCCCACACCTCCAAGCGGTCGTTGCTGATGCGCAGGATCGCACCGCTGACCACCTGGCCCGTGACCGGGTCGCCCTCGCTCAGCAGCACCTCGTCGCCCTCGCGCAGCTCCGAGGCGTTGGCGCAGCGAAAGGTGTAGATCCATTCGTGGCGGTTGCGGTCGTCGGGGCGCATCCCCAGCGTCTCGGTGAGGCGGATGGCCGATCCCGCCGCGACGCGCTCATCGGCGGATTGCTGCCACAGTGCGTGGGTCTGCGCTTCGGCGGCGCGACCTTCGAGCCGCTGCAACGTCCACCAATGGCGAAACCACTTCGCCGTGCGGTCGTCTTGGCGGGGTGGCGCGTCGCCGGGGGGGGCCTCCCAGCCGAGCAGGGCGGAGGCTTCGGCGCAGCGTGGGTGCAGCATGCATCGGGCGCATTTGTTGCCACCGGGGGGGGCGGGCACGCGACCCGTCACGCGCACCAGCGCCAATTCGTTGCGCAGCGCCATCACGCGCTGCATGTCGTGCAGTTTGGGGGGGATGCCATAGGCCGTCGCGGTGGCGGGCGTGCCCGAGTAGAGCAGCGTCGCGCTGGGCAGCCGCTGTGCCCCCGTGCCGCGCGCCGCCAGCAGCGCGTGGTAGCCATACACCTGCCAGCGGTGTTCCAGCTTCGGCGGCTCGTTGCCAGGCTTGCCGGTCTTCAGTTCCAGCAGGCGGCGGTCCTCGCCATCGGCCCAGAGGATGTCGAGCCGCCCCTTCAACCCCAGTTCGGGGGCCAAGAGGAAGCTTTCGGCGCGCACATGCTGGGGGGCCAGCGTGTCGCCCTGGTGGGTGTACCAGGCATCCAGCGCGGCCAGGTGGGGAGTCACCTCGGCGCGCACCTCGTTCTCGCTCGTGCCCGCCTCGGCCAGCGCCAGCACCGCCGCGTGCAAGCCATCCGTCAACAGCTTCTCGGTCGCTGCGGTCGGGTCCTTGAGCCGCTCTTTGAAGATATTGTGGATGAGCGTGCCGCGCACCGCCGCGCCGCCATGCGCGCCGGGGAACATCTCGCGCAGCACCTCTTGGCGCACGCAGTAGTCGCCCTGGCTCAGGTCAGTGATATTCAGCAACAAGTCCGGCGCGACGACGACGAGCGACTCTGGCAGCGCCAGCGCGACGCGGAAGGGGTCTTGCCCCGGCGCGGGGGGATTCGCCTTGCCCTGCGCCAGATGCCAGACCCGCAGCCGCACGGAGCCGCGTATCTCGCTGGGCAGCGATTCCAGCCGACTGACCAGGCTCATGTGTTCGGGACCAAGGTTCACCCGCACGCGCTCGCCATCATCCGTCACGAGCCCGATGACGGGGACGGTGCGGGCGCGGGTGTGCCCCGTCTGCGCGGATTGCCGTTGCTCGACCCGTGCGCCGATCAGCGTGCCCTCGACCGACGCGATCTGGCACGGCTGCGTGCTATAGGCGCAAAGGAAGCACTGCGGCGCGGCCTCGCTGGCGGCATCGGCATCCTGGTAGACGTTGGTCATGGGTGGGGGGCATCCTCCGATTCGTTGAGGATATCACCTCGGCGCGATGGTCGCAACCAGCCGCCCCATCATTCGGGGGCCTTCATCTGCCCCAACGTGGTGAACGGCGGCTGCGGTGGCATGCCCGTTGGCTGGAAGGGGATGAGGCCATGCGCGATCTTCAGCCGCAAGATGCGCAGGTCGGACTGCTCGATGCGGGCCAGCGTCAATTCGCCATCGTGCAAAGCTTGCTTGATGCGCGCGACGAGATTCAGCGAATCGTAGAGGGTGAAGCTGGTGTCGAGCATGTCACAGCCCGCCTGGATCGACATGACCCCAGCGGTATATTGGTCGACCCCACGAAAATACGGCAGGGTCGGATTCGTGATGCCCTTCATATACAGTGCGTCGGTGACGACCACGCCATCATAGTGCAGTTCATTGCGCAAGATGTCGGTCATGAAGGTCGGCGACAGTTCGGAGGGCAGGTGCGCGTCGATGTCGGGGTACAGCACATCCGTCCCCATGATCATCCCCGGCGGATTCGCCCCGCTGATGAGTGCCCGATATGGCGCGAGGTCGAATTGTTCCCATTCCTGGCGCGACTTGTTGACGATGGGCAGCGTGGCATGGGCATCGGTGGTGGCCGCGCCGAGGCCGGGGAAGTGCTTCAGCGTGCCGATGATACCGTGATCTTGCAGTCCGGCCAGCACGTGCCCCGCGAGGCTCGTCACCTTTTGCGGATCGGTGCCATAGCTGCGCCCGCTGGTGTCGGGGCCATAGCCCACCGTCTGCACATCCACCACGGGGGCCCAATCGGTGTTCATGCCGACGGCGTGCATATCCTGCGCGATCTGTGCGCCCGCGCTATAGGCGAAGGCGGGGTCGTTGCGCGCGCTGATCTGCGTCGAGGTGACGCGCAGCGGAAACATCGCCTGGAAGGTGTCGGCGTTGCCCGCCGTCTCGTAATCGCTCATCGTCAACAGCGGCAGATTCGCGTCGTGCTGCACGCGGGCGATGGTGTCGCGCGCGGTCGCCACATCGGGCATCTGGAACTGATACCACATCGTTCCGCCTGGCTGAATCTGCTGCATGATGCGCTGATGCTCGTCATCATAGCCAATGGTCGAAAACCCCTGAACGATCAATTGCCCGATCTTTTGGTCCAGCGTCATCGCAGCGATCTCGCGTTTCGCCCATTGGTCGATCTGCGCTCGATAGCCCCGCTGCCACGAGATGCTGCCCGGCACCGGCACCGTGGTCGTGGTGGTGTGCGTCGCGTTCGCGCTGCACCCCGCCAGCCACACCAGCACGATCAGGGCGCTCAGCCCGCCAAGGAAGGATCGCCGTATCTGTCGCATCATGTATCCTCGATATTATCGTTAACTGTTGAACAATAAAAACAATGCTGACTTGTATGCTCGCTGCCATTGTACTGGAACATGCAACCGCTTGGCTAGTGGGATGGACTATAGTGTGCGATAGGCGATGAAATAGGGAACGTTGCGGCGCAACGGTAGCACCTGAGAAAGGTGGAGCGAGAGGGAGCATGGCGAGGGGGGAGCCAGCGGTTGAACCCTCGCCATGCGCGCTATCGCTTTGCCGCTGCCCACGTCACTCCTCGCGATATTGTCCGGCGTAGTAGTCATTCGGCGCGTAATTGGGGCCTTGGCCCTGCCCTTGGGCCAGTTGGTCGCTTTCCAGGCGGAATGAGGCGAGGCCGGTGCGCATCTCTTGCACGACGTGCAACAACTCCGCCGCGAGGTCGGCCATCTCTTGCACGAAGCCGCCCGTCGCTTGCAGCGGCGCGGAGTTCGCGTCGCCAGGGACGCCGCGTCCAGGCAGCATCTGGGCGCGGGTGGCGACGGACATCTGCTCGATGGTCGTGTTCAGTTCGTTCAGGCCAGCGGCGCTCGCCTTTTGCGCGGCGAAAGCTTCATTGCCCAGGCGACGCAGCACGCCCTCGAGCGCGGTCAGTTCCTGGCCCTGCAACTGAGCCAGATGGGCCACCGTGCTGGGCGACCGTGCCTCGGTGAGGGCCGACACGAGCTGGTTGAGGCGGTTCACGGAAAGGTACGCGACCTCAGCGCCCTCGAGCAGCGACTGCACGTGGGCCGTCGCGCCCTCGCGTGCGGTGTAGTGCAGCAGTTCGCGGGCGCGCACCACCAGCGCCTGGGCATCGGGCAGCGGACCGGATTGATCCCACTGGGGCGACAGGGGCGTCATGCCCGAGGCGCTGGGCGGGATGGCACGCGGATCGCGCAGCAGCGTGGCGAAGGCATGCGTGCGCTGATTTTCGCGGCGGGCGATCACGTCCAGTTGGTCCAGCGTCGTCTGGGTGCGCATGATGAAACGGCGAAAGCGCCCGATGGTCAGGTTGAAGGCGTTACTCAGCATGCCGACCGGGTCATTGCTGACGCGCGCGTTCACACGCAGGTCGCCCGCGCCCGCCAGCCGCATGTCGGCGAAGAGGCGGTCCGCCGCGTTGGTCAGCGCGTCGCGTTGGCGGCGCGTTTCCTCGAGCAGCCCTACGATGGTGTCGAGCATGCCATTGACCGAGGTGCTGACGCGCGCCAGTTCGTCGCGCCCCGCCACGCGGGCACGCTCGTCGAATTGGCCGTCCTCCACCGCTAACGTCACACGGCGCAGCTCCGTCAGCCGCCGTGCCAGCGAATTCGAGATGAAGAGGCCGACCAACGCGATGCCCAGCACCGCCAACGCGATGCTGACCGCTGCCGTCACCGTCACCTGCTGCCCAGCCACGGCGGTGGCGGACTGCAACGCGATGCCGCTGACGATCTGCCCATTCAGCGCGCTCAGCGCGGCGAAAGACTGCGCCACGTCGGTGATGGCGGGCACCGCGCGCCCCTGCGCCAGGCTGGCGGCGGCCTCGGTGAGGGCGGACTGCGGGATGATGGCCGTGCCATCCGATCCCTTGGTCTGGGCGGCCTTTAGCGGCGGCAAGAAGAGGGATTGCAGCGACGCGTAGATCTGCCAGTCTTGCAGCAGGATCTGCGTGCGTGCCTGTTGGCGGGCGCTATCTTGCCCGTGCCCCGCCGCTTGCAAGAATTGCGCTTGCACGGGGCTATTGGCGATGAGGCCATCCCGCGCGTAAGCGGTGACGGTGGCCCCAAAATCCGTGACGGCTCCATCGAGCGCCTGCACTGCGTTATAGAGCGATTCCTGGCTGGCGGTCTTGTTGATGAGCGTCACATTCGCCTGGATGTTTTGCAGATCCTGGTTCGCGCTGGCGGGCAGCGTCGACTTGCTGACGAAGAATTGGTAAAAGCTCGTCTGGTTTTGCAGCGTCTGGGCGCGCCCTAGGCTGGGGACTGCGGCGGCACTGGCCGCGATGAGCGCCGCCACGACGAAGCCCAGCGTCAACTGCACGGCGATGGGCAGCCGCAACAGCGGATTGCGGTCCAGCCAAGTCACGCGGCGCGCTTGCACTCGCCCTTGCATCATCTGCATCATCTAGGCCTCACCTTCATCGCGGCGTACCAGCGCCGTCGCGTCGTTGCCGACCGTGGTGGCGCTGGTCCCCGCGACCGCGCTGACGGGGATGTATTGCAGGGTCGATGCGGTGCCCTGCATGGTGTCGCTCAGCATGAAGCGCAGGAAGGCGCTCGCCAGGGGCGATTCTTCGCCGCGCGTATACATATGCTCATAATTCCAGAAATGGTAGGTGTTCGCGCGGATGCTCGCGCTCGCGGGGGCGACGCCATCAATGGTCAGTTGCTTGACCTTGGTGCCCTCGTTGACCAGCGACGGCAGGCCGACATAGCCGATGGCACCTGGGGTCGTCTCGACATAGCTCAGCACGGCGCTGGTCGAGTCTTTTTTCAGCACATTGTCGTTGGGGTTGGCGACCTCGTCCTTGCCGCCCAACACGAACTGGCGAAAGGTCGCACGCGTGCCCGAGGTAGAGGGGCGAATCGCCTTCTTGATGGTCACGTTGGGCCCACCGACCTGATTCCAATTCGTGATGGTGCTGTCGGCGTAGATGCCGTTGATGTCGCTGGCCTTCAGGTTGGCGACGCCCGTCACCG